>NZ_CFIFWG010000211.1:0-4104 GCF_984466335.1 Roseitalea sp.
CATTGTGCGACCTGTGGAGCCAGTGCGCCCTCGCAAGAGCCGTCGCTTAGAGCGGCTTGTCTTGAGATGGGAGCGGATTGGTGGACAGGGGGTTTCGCCGCGGCGAGGAAAACGCCGCAGCGCGATCCGACGATCGCGCAAGGCTTTTGACGACGCCGGCGGCGGAAAAGACGTCCAAAGCGCGCGCCGTGCGCCGTTGCCTGGTTTAACCCCTCACCCTTACCCTCTTCCAGCAAGAAGCGAGAGGGTAAGGGGGAGGGACGGCCGGCGAAGCCGACACTGGTCCAAAGGTCTGGGTTGGATTGCGTAAGGGCTGGGTTACATTAAGGGCGGCGCGGTTTCGGGAGAGCCGCCGCGGCGGAAAGGGCCGCCAGGGCATGCAGATCGTCACGCTTTCACTGTTCCGTTTCGCCGGCGCTCCGGCGAAGCTCTGGGCGTTCTCTCAGATGGGCCTGATGCGCCGGGCCGTGGCGCGCATGGACGGGCTGACTTTCGCGAAGATGCTGGGCACCGGCGCCGGCGCGGGCTTTTCGCTCAGGCCCGACTTTGCGACCTACGGGCTCCTGTGCGCCTGGGACGGCATGACGCGCGCGCGTGCCGCGCAGGCTTCGGCGGTGCCGTTCGCGCTCTACCGGGATCATGCGCATCGGTCGGCGACGCTGTTTCTGACGGCCACGCGGACCTGCGGCCGTTGGAGCGGTCGGCAGCCGTTCGTCGTCGATGCGCAAACGCGGCCGGCCGGTCCGATCGTCACCCTGACACGCGCCACGCTGCGCTGGTCGAAACTGGCGACGTTTTGGTCGCTCGTGCCGGCCATTTCCGATACGGCCGGCGACGATGCCCGCCAGCTGTTCATGATGGGCCTGGGGGAGGTGCCCTACAAACATCAGATGACATTCTCGATCTGGGAGGATGAGCAGGCCATGCGCGCCTTCGCGCTCGACAGCCCGACCCATGGCGTGGCCGCGCGGCGCGCCTGGCAGGAAGGCTGGTTCGCCGAATATCTGTTCGCCCGTTTCAACCTTCTGGCCGTCGAGGGCACCTGGCCCGGCCTCGATCGCCTTGCGCCTTCCTTGCAGGCCCCCAAACCGTTGCAGGCCGCCTGATGGACACCATGCGCGACGCCGACACGATCATTCCGGCCATCGCGGACGATGGCTCGTTCTATCCGATCGGCAAGTTGCAGGCACACCGCGAGGCGGTCTTCCACCTGGCCGTGTCGGTGTTCGTCTTTTCGGGCGAGCATCTGCTGATCCAGAAGCGCGCCGCGCACAAATATCATTGCGCCGGGCAATGGGCGAACACCTGTTGCACCCATCCGCATTGGGACGAGCCGGTCGCGACCAGCGCCGCCCGCCGGCTGCGCGAGGAACTCGGCTTCGGCGTGCCGCTCTCCGAGCGGCACGAGGTGGAATATTCGGCCGATGTGGGCAATGGGCTGCACGAGCATGAGCGTGTGACCATGTATGTCGGCCAGGTGGACCGCCGGACGCTGGAGGTCCGGCCCAACCCGGACCAAGTGGAGGCGGTGCGCTGGGTGACGGCCGACAGGCTCAGGGCCGACATGGCGCAAAATCCCGCAGACTATACGCCATGGTTCCGCATCTATTGCGACCGGTTTCCCGATCTGAAGATCTGATCGAGAGGGCGGAACGAGGCGCGCCATGGGCCTGTGCTGATGACGCCGATCGCTCAAACGGGGCGCTTCAGTGCAAGCCGGCCGCCATCGGGCTCGATGCCCGCCAATGGGCGCGCGGGTAGGCCACCACGCTGTGGGACAGCCCGGTGCGCGCCAGCAATTCGGCAAGCATGATCGAGGCGGGAACGGGGTTGACCACCGGGACGCCGATGCGTTCGGAGAGTTCGGTCTCGATGCCGTGGAACGCCATGCTCATGCAGCCCAGAACGAGCGTATCGGCGCCGTCCTCCTCGACGGCGCCGCGGCCGACCTCGGTCAGCCGGTCCAGCGTGCGGCCCCTGTCGCGCGCCAGGTCCATGACCGAGAGCCCGGCCCCCCGCGTCGATGCATGGCGATCGGTCATGCCGTATTTTCCGGGGTTTTCCCGCCCCCGGCTGCCGCCCCCCTTATTCGGCGCGATGATCGAAAAGAGCGCACCCAGTTGAGCCGCCACGTGCATCGATGCCTGACCGGACGCGGTAACGGGGATCGAGACCAGTTCCCGGCAGGCATCGAGCCCCGGATCGCTGAAGCAGGAGATGATCACCGCGTCATAGCCGGCGTCCTGCGCCGCCACGACGGCCTCAAGCAGCGCCGGCACCGCCATGGCCGCATCGACCCGGTTTTCGATGGCCGGCGGGCCGGCCTCCGGTGCGGCGATGTCCACGGCAACGTCCGGGCCGACCAGCGCGCGCAGATAGCCAAGCCGGCGGTCGACCTCGGCCTGTCCGAGGTCGGTCTTCCGCTTGGTCGTCGTCATTTGATAGAGAAGCCGGACCATGGGGCGCCGCCGCGTCATGAAAGGCTCCGCTCGACGAGCGCGCGCGCCTCGCGCAGCGCGGCCATGTAGCGGTTGGCGCCGCGCCGCAGGTCGGTGCGCACCTGATTGACG
This sequence comes from Roseitalea sp., assembly GCF_984466335.1. Taxonomy (NCBI): domain Bacteria; kingdom Pseudomonadati; phylum Pseudomonadota; class Alphaproteobacteria; order Hyphomicrobiales; family Ahrensiaceae; genus Roseitalea; species Roseitalea sp. The sequence goes on from NZ_CFIFWG010000211.1 coordinate 2,571, forward strand.
ATATCGCCGATGGGCCGTTCCAGGGCGGCCGCCGCGCTCAGCCCGGGCAGTGCGGGACAGGCAATCGCCGGGTCCTGCATGAAGGCCGGCTCGCGCGTGTAGTTGAGCCGAACCAGGATACGGGACAGGCGCATGCTGGTATGGTTGGCCCTGTCTGCCGGCAAGGCGCCATCCTCGATCGATCGATAGAAGCGCTCCAGGCTTTCGTCCAGGGCGGTCGTGGCCGCCAGGAGAGGGCGGAAGTCGAACGTTTCGCCCGCGGCCCCGGCGTAACCCGTCAGGGTCTGGGTGAATTCCGACATCGTGGCGCGCCAGTCGGTTTGCAGATACTCCGCCGTTGCGTGACGCATCACCGACAGCGTGTAGATTTTCAGATCCGTCAGCAGTATATCGCGATCGGCGATGTCCATCTGGTCGTCTTCGGTATGCCATGCGATGTTGCCGCCGCACCCGGAGACCTCGTAATAGCCTTTCTCTTCCAGCATCTGGTCGGTCATGGTCGAACTGAGCATGAAGTGACCGCTGATGCCGATGTTGTAGAAAGAATAGTCGCCGGCCCGCTTTGGCCGGATGAACCCCGGCGTCTGGCCGGTGACGTCTTCTATCACGCCGGTCACGAAGCCGTGCAGTTCGCTCATGCATGTGGTCTTGTGGTAGCTGGTGGCCCAGCGGCAGCCGGGGCTGTCGCAATTGATTTGGACGACGCAATTCTCGTCGAGATCGAGGCCGAAATGATCGGCATACCAGGCGCTGCCGCAATAGCGCCCCGTGGAATGGCCGGGCCACCACGCCACGCGGACCGACCGGGCCAGCGCGTCGCGATTGCGCCACAGCGCGTCCGCCAACCCCAAGAGCACGGCGTCGCCGGTGGCGTTGTCGCCCACGCCGACGTCCCAGGAATCGTAGTGCCCGTGCACGAGGACGAACCGGTCCGGCTCGCTGGTGCCCGGTATGGTCACGGTCGGCACCTTCTGTTTGAACCAGCCTTCCTCCAATTCGCTTTTCATCGTGACGGTGATCTTGCCGTCGGCCATTGCCCGTATCGCCTGCCCGTCCGCGTTGTTGACCGCGACGACCGGAATGCGCGGATGGCGCTTGCCGTCTTCCAGCCCCGGCGAGCCCCAGACCGTGCTGGAGGTGCCCCAATGGATGTTGTCGCCCGGATTGATGACGATCAGTCCGACCGCGCCCATGTCCTGCACAAGCGACGTCAGCGCCGGATTGCCGAACCCTTCGGTGATCAGCACGCGGCCGCAAATGCGGGCGCGGAAATCCGCCCAGTCGGTGAAATTGTCTCCGAACACGTCGCGCACGTCGCGGCTGTAAAGGCGCAGGTTTTTCGGGTTCGCCGGAAGATAAAGGAGCGGCGCGCTCAATCCGTCGGGTGCCGGTTTGGACAGGGCGGGCGGCTTTGCGCGGAACGTGCGTCCGCCGATCGCGACCGATGCCGAAAGCGGTACCGACAAATAAACCGTCGGTTCGTGCACCTCGACCGGAAGCCCCAGCGCCTCGGCCGCCTCGACGATCATGTCCG
>NZ_CFIFWG010000211.1:4114-4348 GCF_984466335.1 Roseitalea sp.
GTCCGCGCCGCGGTTGACGTCTTTTGGGCGCCAGCGGGGCTGTTTGGAAAACCGCTCGATCAGGCTCCAGGGCGCCTCGGTCGACAGGCCGTCCAGGACGGCGGTTTCAAGGGGCGACAGAGACATGGGTCCTCGCTTTGCATATGATGGAACGGTGCCCGCCGGTCACAGTTTCACGCGGGGATCGACGAGCATGTAGGTGATGTCCACGATCATGTTGATCGCGACGATCAT
>NZ_CFIFWG010000212.1:0-4324 GCF_984466335.1 Roseitalea sp.
AGCCTCGCGCGATCGTCGGATCGCGCCGCGGTGTTTTCCTCGCCGCGGCGAAAAACCCTGTCCATCAATCCGCTCCCATCCAAAGACAAACCGCTCTAGAGCGGTTCACGCGCCCGCAAGCCCCACCATCCGTCTGATGTCGCCCGGCGTGGCACCGGCCGCGCGCAGAGAGGCGAGCGCGGTGTCGCCAAGGCTCTTCGACAGTTTCCGTCCGTTCGCCTCGTCGACGATCAGGTCATGGTGGCGATAGACCGGCCGCGGCAGGCCGAACAGCGCCTGCAACAGCACATGGGCGGCCGTGGCCGCGAACAGGTCGCGCCCGCGCACCACATGGGTGATCCCCTGAAAGGCATCATCGACGACGACCGACAGATGATAGCTGGTCGGCGTGTCGCGGCGCGCGAGCACGAAGTCGCCCCATGCCGAGGGATCGGCCGCCTGCCGGCCCGTTTCGCCTTCGGGGCCGGCGCCCTCCTCGGTCCAGCCGAGCGCGGCCGCGCCGCCGAGATGATCGAGCGCGGCGGCGACATCGAGACGCCAAACACCGCCCTCGCCGCCCGGATCGTGTGCGCGGCCGGGGAACAGGGGCGCGCCGTCCGGGTCGCGCGGCCAGACCGCGCCAGCCCTTTCTTGCGCGTCCACGAAGCGACGGACGTCGCCCCTGCTCATCGCGGACCGGTAGGCAAGACCGGCCTCGACCAGGGCGTCCAGCGCGGCGCGATAATCGTCGAAATGGTCCGACTGGCGCCGCACCGGCTCTTCCCATTCAAGCCCGAGCCAGCGCAGATCGTCGAGCATCCGCGCTTCCAGCGCCGGCGTGCAGCGCGCCCGGTCGATATCCTCGATCCGCAGCAGGAACCGGCCGCCCGCCGCCTTCGCCATCGCATGGTTGACGAGCGCCGAATAGGCATGGCCCAGGTGCAGAAGACCGTTTGGGCTCGGCGCGAAACGGAAGACGGGAACCACGGGCGACCCTGCCAGGAGCATGCGGACACGGGCTGTCAAGCCGCGCCATCTGTGGCACATGACGACAGCGAACGAAAGGACGGCGACCGTGGCCGAACGGCGGATCATCGAAAGCACTGCCGACATCGCCGCCGGCCTCGAACATCTTGCGGCCGCCGATGGCCGGCTGGCGCGGCTCGTGGCCGAGGTGGACCATGTCCCGCTCAGGCGCACCGGTCCGGGCTTTGCGAGCCTGGCCGGCATCATCGTCGCGCAACAGGTCTCCAAGCAAAGCGCCGATGCGATTACCGGCCGGCTGACCCGGCTTGTCGATCCGCTGACGCCGGAGAACTATATGCGTGCCGGCGAGCCGGCCTGGCGCGAGGCCGGCCTGTCCCGGCCCAAGCAGCGCGCGCTCGTGGCTGTCTGCAAGGCGATCGGGGAGGGCGCGCTCGACCTGCACGGGCTGTGCGGGATCGAGGCCGACGAGGCGATCGCATCGATGACCGCCGTGCGGGGGGTCGGGCCGTGGACCGCGGAGGTCTACCTCCTGTTCGCCGCCGGCCATCGCGACATCTTTCCCGCGGGCGACCTGGCGTTGCAGGCGGCCGCGGGCGAACTGTTCGCGCTCGACGCCCGGCCGGGCGACAAGGCGCTGCGCGCCATGGCCGAATCATGGGCGCCCTGGCGCGGCGTCGCCGCGCGGCTTTTGTGGGCCTGGTACGGCCAAAGGACAGGCCGGGCCGCTCTGCCGTGACGCAACGCCGCGCACAAATGATTGAAAAACGGCCGCTTTCCTATAGATAGTGTGAAGTGTGGGCAGCTTCACAAGCCTGTTACAGGGCGCTTAGTATAAGGCCCGCAAGAGGTAGAACGGAAAAGGGGTCGGTCGTGACAGTGGCCGTTTCACCGGAGGCGCTTCCCTCCCTGGTGCTGAATGCAGACTACCGTCCGCTGAGCTACTACCCGCTTTCGATCTGGTCTTGGCAGGACGCCATCAAGGCCGTGTTCCTCGATCGCGTCAACATCGTCGCCGAATATGACCACGCGGTCCGCTCGCCCTCGGCGGCGATGCGGCTGCCGTCCGTCGTCTCGCTCAAGCAATATGTCAAGCCGGCGCTCTATCCGGCGTTCACCCGCTTCAACGTGTTCCTGCGCGACCGGTTCGAGTGCCAGTATTGCGGCACCGCCGAGGATCTGACGTTCGATCATCTGGTGCCGCGCCGGTTCGGCGGCCAGACGACATGGGAGAACATCGTCACGGCCTGCTCGTCCTGCAACCTGCGCAAGGGCGGGCGAATGCCGCACAACACCGACATGAAGCCGCACCGGATGCCCTATCAGCCGACCGTGCACGATCTGCACAATAACGGCCGCAGCTTTCCGCCCAACCATCTGCACGAGAGCTGGATGGACTATCTTTACTGGGACGTCGAACTGGAGCCTTAGAGCCTTCAGCGCGCCGGCCGCGCCGCCAGCAAGAAGGCGGCAATGGCCAGCCCGAGGCTGGCGATCACGTTCCACCCCGCAAAGGACAGGCCGAAAAAGCGTCCCGCCGCCTCATCGCAGGCCGGCGGCGTGACCGCGTCGAGATCGGCCAGAAGAGTGCCCGCATCGGTCGCGATGCCGGTCGTGGCCGCGGCCGCGCAGTCCGCAGGCCCCTGCCAGAACGCCCACTCGACCCCGGCGTGGTAGACGCCCAGATAGATGCCGTAAGCCATCAAGAAGCCGGCGGCGACCAGGGCGCCCCGCGCGACCGGCGCGGGCCAGCCGAGCGCCGCCGCAAGGGCGCCGGCGAGAGCCACGGCGACACCGGCATAATAGGGCGTGCGCTGTTCCAGACACAGCGCGCAGGGAATGAAGCCGCCAATATGCTCGAAGGCGAGCGCGGCGCCCACCACGAGCGCCATGCAGGCGGCCAGCGCGAGCGCGCCGACGAGGTGGATGTTGCGATGTCCTCCCGGCCTTTCCATGGAACCCTATCCAGCCGCCAAATGTGGCGCGGACGTGGTATCAGCCGGCCAGCCAGCCGACAAGCAGGTAGATCAGCGCCGGGCCGCCGACCGCCAGCAGCAGCACCCAAAGAAGGCCGGCGGCGAGGCCGGCGGCGACGAACAGGCCGTCGCGCTCGATCAGGCCGACCGAGACCAAAGACACGCCAAGGCCCGGCACGGTGTTGGTCAGCGGCAACGGCAACAGGATCGACAGGCAGGGCACCGCCATCAGAACGCCGATCACGCGCGTGCCCCGGTCGCCGGTCATTCCGACAAGGCGCGGGTGGGCGAGCCGTTCGATCGCATTGCCGCCATAGCGCCTGCTGCGCTCGACGACATCGAGCAGCCCGGCGACGGGCAGCGTGCGCCTGCGCAACGTCTCGGGCAGCCAGGGCGCGCGCCGGCCCATCGCCATCTGCCAGACCAGAACCGCCATCGGCAGCGCGACGAGCTGCGGCAGAAGATAGACGAACGGCAGGCAGCAGGGCAGCGCCAGGATCAGGATGAGAAGGCCGAAGGCGCGCTCCTCCATCGCGTCGCTGAGTTCGCCCAGCGTGATCTGCGCGCCGGCATCGCCGCTGTCGTGCGCCCGCAGAATCCGCTCGATCTTCGCCAGCGCCCCGCGCGGCGTTCCGGCGCCGGCGCCCATCTTATCCGTCATGACCATGTCCGGCTGTCCGTTCGGTCGGCTGCTCTTAGCAGAAAGGCCATAGCGGCAAAGCGCAAAGATTGCCTAAACGCGCCTTGGAGCCGAGCGGCAACGCCTTGACGGACGCGCGGCACGCACCTACAGCTTCGCTGGCCCGTTGGCCGGCCCCTTTGGCGGAATTGGTAGACGCGCCGGATTCAAAATCCGGTTCCTTCGGGAGTTCCGGTTCGATCCCGGAAGGGGGCACCATCGGCCCGCCTCGGCCGGCATGTCAAGAACGAAGGCGCAAGCCAGGCCGCCATGCTTCCTGCCGATCCGCAAGACTATCAAGCTCTTTTCGACGGGTTCGCATGGACCCTGCCCGATGCCTGCAATATCGGGGTCGCCTGCGCGGACGCCCCCGCCGGCCGCCATCCCGACAGGCCCGCCATTATCGATATGGGAGGCGCGGCCGAACGCATCGTGACATTCGGCGCCCTCGCCGGACAGTCCAGCCGGCTCGCCGCATCGCTCGCCGTGCATGGCATCGGGCGCGGCGAACGTGTCGCGATCATGGCGCCGCAGTCGGTCGAGGCCGTCATCGCCCATCTGGCGGTCTACAAGCTGGGGGGCATCGCCGTGCCGATGGCGACCCAGTTCGGCCCCGACGCGATCGGCCACCGGTTGCGCGCCTCGGGCGCAAAAGCGCTGATCGCTTTCGAAAGGGGCATCGCGCGCGCCCTTGCGGACGCGGGCG
>NZ_CFIFWG010000213.1:0-4255 GCF_984466335.1 Roseitalea sp.
CCTCCGAAATCGCTTCATCCCGCGTGTCCACTATGTGGCGCCGACGGTCTGGGCGTGGCGGCCGGAGCGGGCGAAGGCGATGGCCGCGTTCATCGACCGTGTCCTGGCCGTCCTGCCGTTCGAACCGCGGGTGATGGCGGAACTTGGCGGCCCGCCGACCCATTATGTCGGCCATCGCCTGGTCGCGGACCCCGACCTTGCGCGCTGCTGGCGGGACCGCCATGCCCACCGGGCGCGCGCCGATGACGGGACGATCGACCTGCTGCTGCTGCCCGGATCGCGCCGTTCGGAGGTGCGCGGCCTGCTCGACGATTTCCGCGCCTCGGTCGAGATCCTTTGCGCGCGCGGCAATCGCCTGTCCATCACGCTGCCGACGCTGCCGCACCTGGAACGGCGGGTGCGCGACCATGTCCTGGCATGGCCCGAGATCGTCACCGTGACCACGGGCCGCGCCGCGCAGATCGCAGCCTATGGCAGGGCCGACGTCGCGCTCGCCGCCTCCGGCACGGTGCTGCTGGAACTGGCGCTGGCCGGCGTCCCGGCGATCTCCTGCTATCGCAGCGACCCGCTGATGCGCCGCCTGGCCGAGCGGATGCTGACCGCCTGGTCGGCCGCGCTGCCCAACATCATCGCCGACAAGGTGGTGGTCAACGAATATTACGACGAGATGATCCGGCCGGGCATGCTGGCGCGGCTGGCCGAGCAACTGGCCATGCCCGGCGGCGCCGAGCGGACGCGCATGCTGGAAGACTATGCCGCGATCCGTGCGCGCATGGCGGTCGATGCCCCGCCGAGCCAGAAAGCGGCCGCGATCGTCGCCGACGTGCTGTCCGGCGCCGCTCTAGCGCTTTGAGAGCGGCACGTAGTCGCGCTGGGTCTGGCCGGTGTAGAGCTGGCGCGGGCGGCCGATCTTCTGGCTGGGGTCCTCGATCATCTCCTTCCACTGGGCGATCCAGCCGACCGTGCGGGCCAGCGCGAACAGCACCGTGAACATGTTGGTCGGAAAGCCGAGCGCCTTGAGCGTGATGCCCGAATAGAAGTCGATGTTCGGATAGAGCTTCTTTTCGATGAAATAGGCGTCGGTCAGGGCGATATGCTCCAGTTCCATGGCCACTTCCAGCATGGGATCGTCCTTGATGCCCAACTCGCCGAGCACCTCATGGGTGGTCTTCTGCATGATCTTGGCGCGCGGATCGTAGTTCTTGTAGACGCGGTGGCCGAAGCCCATCAGGCGGAACGGGTCGTCGCGGTCCTTGGCGCGGGCGACATAGTCGGGGATGCGGTCGACCGTGCCGATTTCCGACAGCATGTTGAGCGCGGCCTCATTTGCCCCGCCATGGGCCGGCCCCCAAAGGCAGGCGATGCCGGCGGCGATGCAGGCGAACGGGTTCGCCCCCGACGAGCCGGCAAGACGCACCGTCGAGGTCGAGGCGTTCTGCTCGTGGTCCGCATGCAGGATGAAGATCCGGTCCATGGCGCGGGCGAGAACCGGATTGGCCTGATATTCCTCGCACGGAACGGCAAAACACATGCGCAGGAAGTTCGAGGCGTAGTCGAGATCGTTCTTGGGATAGATGAAGGGCTGGCCGATCGAATATTTGTAGGCCATCGCCGCGATCGTCGGCATCTTGGCGATCATGCGCAGGCTTGCGACCATGCGCTGGTGCTCGTCGGAAATGTCCGTCGAATCGTGATAGAAGGCCGACAGCGCGCCGACCACGCCGCACATGATCGCCATCGGGTGGGCATCGCGGCGGAACCCGGTGAAGAAACGGTTCATCTGCTCGTGCACCATGGTGTGGTGCGTCACGCGATAATCGAAATCCTCCTTCTGCGTCTTGGTCGGCAGATCGCCGTAGAGCAGCAGGTAGCAGGTCTCCAGAAAGTCGCCATGCTCGGCGAGCTGGTCGATCGGATAGCCGCGATGCAGCAGCATGCCCTCGTCGCCGTCGATGAAGGTGATCTTGGATTCGCAGCTTGCCGTCGAGGTGAAGCCCGGATCGTAGGTGAACTTGCCCGTCTGGCCGTACAGTTTGGAAATGTCGATGACATCGGGGCCGACGCTGCCCGACTTCACATGGAAGGAGTGTTCGGCATCGCCCACATTCAACGTTGCGTTCTTGTCAGCCATGACCTGTCCTTCCGTTGCTTGTTCGGGATGCCGCCCTGATGGCCGGTGCTGCGGTGCGCATGGAACCGGCGGCGGCGTTTGGTTGGCCGCTTGCTAGCCTATTTGCCCGTTAGTGCCAAGCTAGCCCAAAGCCCTGCTTGTGCGCTGCAAACTGCACGATGCCGTGAGCGGGTCAAGCCATCTGGTCGCCGATGCGGGCGAGCGATTCGTCCCGGCCAAGCACCGCAAGAACGTCGAACACGCCGGGCGAGGTGCCCCGCCCGGTGAGCGCGGCGCGCAAGGGCTGGGCCACCTTGCCGAGCTTGAGGTCCCGCGCCTGGGCAAAGGCGCGCACGGCGGCCTCAAGCTGTCCCGCCTCCCATGCGGCGACGGCGGCGAGCGCGGCGTGCGCGCCCTTGAGCAGGGCCCGCGCCTCGTCCGTCAGAATGCCGGCGGCCTTTTCGTCGAGGTCGAGCGGCCGCTCGTCGAACAGGTAGGCGGCGCCATCGATCAGCTGCACCAGCGTCCTGGCGCGTTCCTTGAGGCCGGGCATGGCGGCGACGAGCCGGCCGCGCCTTTCGTCGGTCATCGACGCCGCGATCGCCGGGCCGCCGTCGATCTCGGGCAGCAGCGCCTCGATCCGCCCGGCCAGATATGCATCGTCCGCATGGCGCAGATAGTGGCCGTTCAGCGCTTCGAGCTTTTGGATGTCGAAGCGGGCCGCGCCCTTGTTGACGTCGCCGATCTCGAACCAGTCGACCATCTGGTCGGTCGACATGATCTCGTCGTCGCCATGGCTCCAGCCCAGCCGCGCCAGATAGTTGCGCAAGGCTTCGGGCAGAAAGCCCATCGCGCGGTAGGCTTCGACGCCGAGCGCGCCGTGCCGCTTGGAGAGCTTGGCGCCGTCCGGGCCGTGGATCAACGGAATGTGCGCCATCACCGGCACGCCCCAGCCCAGATGATCGTAGATCACCTGCTGGCGCGCCGCGTTGGTCAGGTGGTCGTCGCCGCGGATGATGTGGGTGACGCCCATATCGTGATCGTCGACGACGACGGCGAGCATGTAGGTGGGCGTGCCGTCCGAGCGCAGGATGACGAAATCGTCCAGATCGGCGTTCGGAAAGCGCACATCGCCCTGCACCCGGTCGCGCACGACCGTTTCCCCCGCGCGCGGCGCCTTGATGCGGATCACCGGATCGACGCCGGCGGGCGCTTCGGCCTGATCGCGGTCGCGCCAGCGCCCGTCATAGCGCGGCGGCCGGCCCTTGGCGCGCGCGGTTTCGCGCATGGCGGCCAGTTCCTCGGGGCTGGCATAGCAGCGATAGGCGTGACCGGCCTCGAGCAGACGCCTTGCGATCTCGGCGTGGCGGCCGGCGCGCGCGAACTGCGAGACCGGCTCGCCGTCCCAGCCCGTTCCCAGCCAGGTCAGCCCGTCGCGGATCGCGGCCACAGCGGCGTCGGTCGAGCGGGCGCGGTCGGTGTCCTCGATCCGGAGCAGCATCGTGCCGCCCGTGTGCCTGGCGTAAAGCCAGTTGAACAGCGCCGTGCGCGCGCCGCCAATGTGCAGGAAGCCGGTGGGGGAGGGGGCAAAGCGGGTGACGACGCCGCCTGTCATGGGGTGCTCCGGTCGGGTTGGCGGCGGGCCGCGCCCGGACGCGCCGGACAGGGGGGCGACCGGGCCGCGTGGATGACGCGCTCTGGTACCACACAATCGACAAGTTGCAAGCGCGCGGCCAAGGCCGCAGGATGGGTCCGTGTCATGCCCGGCGGCATGGCCGGCAGGATGGCGTCGTGGCGGGTCCGGGTGAGACAAAGGCCGAAAAGCGACGCGGCGCGGACCTTGGGGCCGATGCCCGCTCCAAGGCGGACGAGCGCCGCGCCTTTTCGCTCGACGCCGAACCCCGTATCTTCCCGCCGGCCCCGCGGGCGGACGCGCCCAACCCGCCGCCGGCGACACGCGCCGAGGCTTCGCCGGCCCTTCAACAAGGGCCGCGCCGGCGTCTCGGGCGCGCGGGTGTCCTCGCGCTCGTCCCGCGCGCACGCGCCGCCCTGTCGCGCGCGCTTGAGGAGGAGGGCGATTTCGGCACCCCCTTTCTTCTGGTTCCGGTGCTGCTGCTGGCGGGCGTTGCGGCCTATTTCGCGCTT
>NZ_CFIFWG010000214.1:0-4252 GCF_984466335.1 Roseitalea sp.
GTGCCCTCGCGCATGAATGTCGGCCAGATCCTTGAGACCCATCTTGGCTGGGCCTGCGCCGGCATGGGCCGCAAGATCGGCGAGATGCTCGAAGCCTATCGCGAGGCGGGCGACATCAAGCCGCTGCGCACGACGCTGGAAGACATCATCCCGGACAACAACCGCAACGAGCCGGTTCGCAGGATGGACGATGACAGCCTCGTCAAGATCGGCGAGCAGTTCGCCCATGGCGTGACCATCGCCACGCCGGTCTTCGACGGCGCCGTCGAGCCCGAGATCAACGCCATGCTGGAGAAGGCCGGCCTGCACGACAGCGGCCAGTCGACCCTTTATGACGGGCGCACGGGCGCGGCCTTCGACCGGCCGGTGACGGTGGGCTATATCTACATGCTCAAGCTGCACCATCTTGTCGACGACAAGATCCATGCCCGCTCGATCGGCCCCTATTCGCTCGTCACCCAGCAGCCGCTGGGCGGCAAGGCGCAGTTCGGCGGCCAGCGTTTCGGCGAGATGGAGGTCTGGGCGCTCGAAGCCTATGGCGCCGCCTACACGCTCCAGGAGATGCTGACCGTCAAGTCCGACGACGTGGCCGGCCGCACCAAGGTCTACGAGGCGATCGTGCGCGGCGACGACACGTTCGAGGCCGGCATTCCCGAGAGCTTCAACGTGCTCGTCAAGGAGATGCGCTCGCTGGGCTTGAACGTGGAGCTGTCGTCGACGCGTCCGGCCCACGACCAGGACCATGAAATGCTGCCCGACGCGGCCGAATGACGATTGTGGAGGCGGGCCGGCACGCCATGCCGGCCGCCGCTCGATTTTTCCGGTGGCCGATCCGCCACCACTGACCCGGGGCGCGAGCCCGCAAAGGAGACCGGCATGAACCAAGAGATCGCCAATCTCTTCAACCCTCAGGCCACGTCGCAGAATTTCGATTCCATCCGGATCTCGATCGCCAGCCCGGAAAAGATCATGTCCTGGTCGTTCGGCGAGATCAAGAAGCCCGAAACGATCAACTACCGCACCTTCAAGCCCGAGCGCGACGGCCTGTTCTGCGCGCGCATCTTCGGTCCGATCAAGGATTACGAATGCCTGTGCGGCAAGTACAAGCGGATGAAGTACAAGGGCATCATCTGCGAAAAATGCGGTGTCGAGGTCACGCTTTCGCGCGTGCGCCGCGAGCGCATGGGCCATATCGAACTGGCCGCGCCGGTCGCCCACATCTGGTTCCTCAAGTCGCTGCCGAGCCGCATCGCCACGCTGCTCGACATGACGCTCAAGGACATCGAGCGGGTTCTTTATTTCGAGAACTACATCGTCACCGAGCCGGGCCTGACCGCGCTCAAGGAGCATCAGCTCCTGAGCGAGGAGGAATTCATGATGGCCGCCGAGGAGTATGGCGAGGACCAGTTCACCGCCATGATCGGCGCCGAGGCGATCCAGGAGATCCTGCGCACGCTCGACCTGCCCGCAACGGCGGCGAACCTGCGCGACGAACTGGCCGCCACCTCGTCCGAGCTCAAGACCAAGAAGCTGATGAAGCGGCTCAAGGTGGTCGAGAACTTCATCGATTCGGCCAACCGGCCCGAATGGATGATCATGAGCATCATTCCCGTCATCCCGCCGGACCTGCGGCCGCTGGTCCCGCTCGACGGCGGGCGCTTTGCGACCTCGGATCTGAACGATCTGTACCGCCGCGTGATCAACCGCAACAATCGCCTCAAGCGGCTGATGGAACTGCGCGCGCCGGGCATCATCATCCGCAACGAAAAGCGCATGCTTCAGGAGGCGGTCGACGCGCTGTTCGACAATGGCCGGCGCGGCCGCGTCATCACCGGCGCCAACAAGCGCCCGCTGAAATCGCTGTCTGACATGCTCAAGGGCAAGCAGGGCCGGTTCCGCCAGAACCTACTGGGCAAGCGCGTGGACTATTCGGGCCGCTCGGTGATCGTCACCGGCCCCGAGCTCAAGCTGCACCAGTGCGGCCTGCCCAAGAAGATGGCGCTCGAACTGTTCAAGCCGTTCATCTATGCGCGCCTCGACGCCAAGGGCTATTCGTCCACCGTCAAGCAGGCCAAGAAGCTGGTCGAGAAGGAAAAGCCGGAAGTCTGGGACATTCTCGACGAGGTGATCCGCGAGCATCCGGTGCTGCTCAACCGCGCCCCCACGCTGCACCGCCTGGGCATCCAGGCGTTCGAGCCGGTCCTCATCGAGGGCAAGGCGATCCAGCTTCACCCGCTGGTCTGCACCGCCTTCAACGCCGATTTCGACGGCGACCAGATGGCCGTGCACGTGCCGCTGTCGCTCGAAGCCCAGCTCGAAGCGCGCGTTTTGATGATGTCGACCAACAACATCCTGCATCCGGCCAACGGCCAGCCGATCATCGTGCCGTCCCAGGACATGGTGCTGGGGCTCTATTATCTGTCGATCGTCGCCGACGGCGAGCCCGGCGAAGGCATGGTGTTCGCCGACATGGGCGAACTGCACCATGCGCTCGAAAACAAGGTCGTCACGCTGCACACCAGGATCAAGGGCCGCTTCAAGACGGTCGACGAGGGCGGCAACGAGGTCTGGGAACTGCACGAGACAACCCCCGGCCGCATGATCATCGGCGAGTTGCTGCCGACCAACGCCAAGGTGCCGTTCGACATCTGCAACACCGAGATGACCAAGAAGAACATCTCGGCGATGATCGATGTGGTCTATCGCCATTGCGGCCAGAAGGAGACGGTGATCTTCGCCGACCGCATCATGGCGCTCGGCTTCAATCACGCCTGCACCGCCGGCATCTCGTTCGGCAAGGACGACATGGTCGTGCCGGGCAACAAGGCCGGCATCGTCGAGGAGACCGACAAGATCGTCAAGGAGTACGAACAGCAGTACAATGACGGCCTGATCACCTTCGGCGAGAAGTACAACAAGGTGGTCGACGCCTGGGCGCGTTGCGACGACCGGCTCACCGAGGAGACCATGTCGGGCATCCAGGCGGTCAAGTTCGAGGACAGCGGCCGCCAAAAGCCGATGAATTCGATCTGGATGATGGCGCGCTCGGGCGCGCGCGGCTCGACGCGGCAGATGAAGCAGCTCGCCGGCATGCGCGGGCTTATGGCCAAGCCCTCCGGCGAGATCATCGAGACGCCGATCATCTCCAACTTCAAGGAAGGCCTGACCGTGAACGAGTACTTCAACTCGACCCACGGCGCCCGCAAGGGACTGGCCGACACCGCTCTTAAGACCGCCAATTCGGGCTATCTGACCCGCCGCCTGGTGGATGTCGCGCAGGACTGCATCATCACCCATCAGGATTGCGGCACCGAACGCGGCCTGACCATGACGCCGATCGTCGATGCCGGCCAGGTGGTCGCCTCGCTCGGTCAGCGTATCCTGGGCCGGACGGTTCTTGAGGACGTCGTCAACCTGAAGACCGACGAGGTGATCGTGCCGGCCGGCACGATGGTCGAGGAGGCCCATGTCGAGGCGGTCGAGGCGGCCGGCATCCAGTCGGTGAAGATCCGTTCGGCGCTGACCTGCGAGATGCAGAGCGGTGTCTGCGCGGTCTGCTACGGCCGCGATCTGGCGCGCGGAACGCCCGTCAACCATGGCGAGGCGGTCGGCGTGATCGCCGCCCAGTCGATCGGCGAGCCGGGCACGCAGCTCACCATGCGGACCTTCCACATGGGCGGCACGGCGCAGGTGGTCGACACTTCCTTCGTCGAGGCGTCCTATGACGGCCTCGTGGAGGTCAAGAACCGCAACGTGGTGCGCGATTCCGGCGGCAGCCTGATCGCCATGGGCCGCAACATGGCCGTCATCATCAGGGACGAGAAGGGCGAGGAGCGCGCCAGCCACAAGCTGACCTACGGCGCCAAGCTGATGGTCGACGATGGCGACCGGATCAAGCGCGGCCAGCGCCTGGCCGAATGGGACCCCTATACCCGCCCGATCATGACAGAGGTCGAGGGCACGGTCGCCCTGGAGGATCTGGTCGACGGCATCTCGATCCAGGAATCGGCCGACGAGAACACCGGCATCACCAAGCGCGAGGTCATCGACTGGCGGTCCAACCCGCGCGGTGCCGACCTCAAGCCGGCGATCACCGTGCTGGGCAAGGACGGCGAGGTGGCCAAGCTTTCGCGCGGCGGCGATGCCAGGTTCCTGCTGTCGGTCGATGCGGTGCTGTCGGTCGAGCCGGGCGCCAGGGTCAAGCCGGGCGACGTGATCGCGCGAATCCCGATGGAAAGCGCCAAGACCAAGG
>NZ_CFIFWG010000215.1:0-4205 GCF_984466335.1 Roseitalea sp.
ACATGATGAAAAATTGCGAATTCGCCGAATCGGGCGGCTGCGCCCGCGCCATGCCGATCGTACCGCGCAGGAACGGCTCATTGGAAAACTCGGCCGGCAGATCGGGCATGTCCGAGCCACCCGTGCCCGCACGGCGGGGGTCGAAGCCGTCTTCCATGTCGCCGAAGCGCACATCGCCCGTCTGCGCCATGAAACCGTCGATCACACGGTGAAACGCCACATCGTCATAGGCGCCCATCCGCGCCAGCGTCTTGATCCGCTCGACGTGGCGCGGCGCCAGGTCCGGCAGGAGATCGACGACCACCTCGCCATCCTTGAGCGTGATGATCAAGCTGTTCTCGGCGTCCGGTTGCGCCGTCGCCAGGCTTGTGCCGGCAAGGCCTGCGGTCAGGGCCGCAAGGGTCGCGGTCAGGGTTCGTCTGGTCAAGCGCATCGGGTGTGCCTCCTTGCGAAAGGGCGTGATCAGGCGGCGAAATGCGCCTTGAGCGCCGCGTTCACCGATGGGGGCACGAAGTGCGAGACATCGCCGCCCATCGCGGCGATTTGGCGCACCAATGTGGCCGCGATGGGACGGGTGCCGGCTTCGGCCGGCACGAAGACGGTCTCGACGTCGGGCGCCATCGCCATGTTCATGCCCGCCATCTGCATCTCGTAGGCGTAATCGGTCGAATCGCGCAGGCCCCGCACCATGGCCGCCGCGCCCAGCTTGCGAGCGGCGTCGACCACCAGCCCGTCGAATGCGATCACGGAGACGCGCTCGCCGGCCATGCCGGTCTCGTCGAGCGCGGCGCGGATCAGCCGTTCGCGTTCCTCGAAGCCGAAAAGGCCCTTCTTCTTTCCCGCATGCATGCCGATGGCGACGATGACGTGATCGAACAGCGCGAGCCCCGCCCGCAGCACGGACAGGTGCCCGTTGGTCAGCGGGTCGAACGAGCCCGCATAGATCGCCGTGCGCCTGGTCATGATCGTGCGTTTAGGCAAATTCACCGCTCGTGCAAAGCCCTTTCGGCCCACCCCGAAGGGCACGTCACCGCATAGGCGCCAAAGCGGGCAATCCGCAGGGCGCCGGCCCGGGCGCCCGCCTTGTGCTCGAAGGCGCGCTCGATTTCGCAGGCGGCCCAAAAAGAACGGCGGTTAACCGGATATTATCCCTTGCGGAACACAAATGGAACGGTTATCGTCTGTTCGACGTTTGTTTTCGTTTGTTTCCGGAATCGCCATGCTGACGCGCAAACAACTCGACCTTTTGATGTTCATCAACGAGCGGTTGAAGGAGACCGGCGTGCCGCCCTCCTTCGACGAGATGAAGGAGGCGCTGGATCTGGCGTCGAAGTCGGGCATTCACCGTCTGATCACGGCGCTTGAGGAGCGCGGCTTCATCCGCCGGCTTCCGAACCGGGCGCGCGCGCTCGAAGTGATCAAGCTGCCCGAGGCCATGCAGCCGATCAATCAGGTGCGCCAGCGCTTTTCGCCCAGCATCGTCGAGGGCGGTCTCGGTCGGCCGGGCACGCCCGCCGGCTCCGCTGCGCCCGCGCGCGAGGCGCCCGCCGGCGCCAATGACGATCTGAGCGTGCCCGTAATGGGCAGGATCGCCGCCGGCGTCCCCATCTCGGCGATCGAGAACCGGACCCGGACGCTCGCCGTCCCGCCGGACATGATGGGCAAGGGCGAGCACTACGCCCTCGACGTCGAAGGCGATTCGATGATCAATGCCGGCATCCTGGACGGCGACACCGTCGTCGTCAGGCGCATCGAAACGGCCAATCCGGGCGAGATCGTCGTCGCGCTGGTCGACGATGAGGAAGCCACGCTCAAGCGGTTCCGCCGCAAGGGCGCCTCGATCGCGCTGGAGGCGGCCAATCCGGCCTATGAAACCCGCATTTTCGGACCTGACCGGGTGCGGATCCAGGGACGGCTGGTCGGTCTCGTGCGCCGTTACTGAGGCCGGTTCCGGCGCGGCTTGTCCCGGGCAGCGGTCCCCGGCTCGGGGCGGGGTCCGGTCCATCATATGCGGGTCCGGAACTCACCGGCGCGGCGCCAGATTGCGGGCCGCGCGGCCCCATCGGCGATGATCGTGCCAAGGGCGCAGCGGCATCGAAACGGCGTGGCTTACGATCGGCACAGCCCGACCGTCTCCCGCCGGCCGGCCTAGGCGCACCTCGGCGCTACCCTTGAGCGCCAATTCCTGCGCGGTGACGACCAGGGTCCCATCGGTGCACGGAGACATTGCCGGCGCATAGGCGAGAACGATCAGGTCGAACCGGCCGCACAGGCCGGCCGCGGGTCGACCGGCCGGGGGCTGGCCGTCTCCGGGCTCCAGCCGTTCGGAAAGCGGCGCGCTGAGGATCGCCATCGCCAGATAGGCGCCGTCGCCGACCGCAAGGCCGGTGCACATGTTTTCCGCGCAGCGCATCGCCATCGGTCCCCCGGCATGGGTGGGGCGGCCCTTTTCCGCCCGGCCGGGATGGGTGGCGCCCGCCTCCGACCGCTCGGGCCCGACCACCTCGCGCGCCGCATAGGCTTGCCGCCACTGTTCGAGGATGAAGCCGTTCGGCCTTGACCGGTTGACGGCGAGCGACCCGTCCGGCCGGACGATGGCCATCTGCCGGCCGTCCTCGGAGATGACGGCGAGCGGGGCGTCGCGCTGACCCATCAGGACGGCGGCGAGGACGGCCGGCAGCAGCGCGCCCCATCTCAGCCAGGTGCGGCAGATGCACAGCCAGGCCAGCGCCGCCGTGGCCATGAGCATCGCGCCGTTCGACATCGCGCCCACCATGCCGTCGGGCGACCGGTCGGCCACCCATTGCGCGATCGCCATGATCCAGCCGGCGCTTGCCGCCATCATGGCGTAGAGCGGGCCGTCCAGGCCGAACGGAATGGCCAGCGTCGCCACGATCGCCAGCGGCATGGTCACGAAGGAGACGATCGGCATGGCCGCAAGATTGGTCACCAGGCCAAGCACGGCCACGCGCTGGAAATGGTAGGCCGCATAGAGCCCGCTGGCCGCGCCGGCGACGATCGAGGTCGCCGCGAGCGCCGTCACGAACCGCAAGGCGCCCTGCCGGGCGGCCGCCATGCCCTCCGGCCGTCGCCACCCGGCGCCGGACCGGCGCAGCCGCTCGGCGCGGGCGCGGGTCCAGATGTCGTAGAGCGCGATCAGCGCCAAGGTCGCCGCGAACGACATGTGAAAGCTCGGGCCGACCACCGACGCCGGAAACAGGACGATGATGATGATCGCGGCGATGGCAAGGTTGCGCTTGGAAATGGCGCGCCGGTCGAGCATCAGGGCGGCCAGCATCACCGCCAGCATGGTGAAGGAGCGCTGGGTGGCGACGCCCGCCCCGGCCAGGAACAGGTAGACGAAGATCGCCGCGAAGGCGGCGAGCGCGGCATGCTTCTTGATCGCGCGGCCCGAGGCGAGCGTTCCGGACAGGGCGAAGGCCGCGCGCAGGACAGCCATCACCGTGCCGGCGACCAGCGCCATGTGCAACCCCGAGATCGTCAGAATGTGCGCCAGGCCCGAGATGCGCAGCGCCTCGTTCACCGGCTCGGGAATGGCCGACTTGTCGCCATTGACGAGCGCGGCCGCAACGGTGCCCGTTTCGCCGGGCGCGGCGGCGCGAATGCGCCCGCCCAGCCACAGCCGCGCGTTCTGGAGGCGCCTCGCCAGCCCCCGCATCAGGCCCTTGGCGGGCGGCACGGCCACCGGCGCCGGCGCGCCGTAAAAGAAACCGTTCGCGCCGTGGCCGGCGAAGAAGCCATGGAAGGCGAAGTCGTAACCGCCCGGCCGCGCCGGTCCCGACAGGGGAAACAGACGCGCGACCCCCTTGAGGCCATCGCCGACGCGCACGCCCTCGGCCGGTGATCGGGCGCTGACGCGGACCCGGTCCGGCGCGTGGCGCAGATGCGGCCGCTCGGTGGCGATCACGTCGAGCGTGTAGCGGATTGCGCCGTTCGGCCGCGCCTCGATGCGCGCGATCCGCCCGGTCAGATGCGTCGTCACCTCGGCGCCGAGCATGGGCGTCGCGCGCGCCATGGTCTGCCATTGCGCGATGCCCATGCCGCCCAGAACGAGCAGGAGCGCCAGCAGCGCCCGCGCCGCCGGGCGCGACCGGCGCCGGGTGGCGGCCCAAAGGGCGAGCGCCAATCCCAGCGCGGACGGAACATTGTGGGCGGCGGGCTCGGCGGGAAGCGCGAAATAGGCC
>NZ_CFIFWG010000216.1:0-4087 GCF_984466335.1 Roseitalea sp.
CCGATTCTCCGATCAACGGAACGTCCGTCATGCCCCTGAGGATACTTGTGTTCGCCGGCTCGATCCGATCCGGCTCGTTCAACGTCGCTCTCGCCCAGGCCGCCAACAAGGTGCTGGCCGAGATGGGCGCCCAGACCACCATGATCTCGCTGGGCGACTATGCCTTGCCGCTGGTCGACGAGGATCTGAAGAGCGACAGGGGCGTGCCCGAGAACGCCGTCAAGCTGGCGCGCCGCCTCGCCGCCCATGACGGCCTGTTCATCGCTTCGCCCGAGTACAATTCCTCGATCCCGCCGCTCCTGAAGAACGCGGTCGACTGGATCAGCCTGGCGCCGCGGGACATCAAGCCCTATGCCGGGCTGACCGTGGCTCTTGGCGCCGCATCCAACGGCGCGCTCGGCGGCATTCGCGGGCTCTACCACCTCCGGTCGGTGCTGATGAATGTCGGCGCGCAGATCGTCACCGAGCAGGCCGGCATATCGCGGGCGGCAAGCGCGTTCGGCGAGGACGGCCTGCCCGTCGACGAACGCCAGCGCGGCATGCTCGAAAACACCTGCCGCTCGCTGCTGGAGAACGCCACCGAGGGACGCGGGCGGTCATGACCCATGCGCGGGTCCGGAACCGGCTGATCGTCGGGCTCGACGTTCCCTCGGCGGATCGCGCGCGGGCGCTCGTCGAGGCGCTGGGCGAGACGGTCGCCTTCTACAAGATCGGCTACCGGCTCGCCTTTTGCGGCGGGCTGGACCTCGCAGGCGACCTCAAGGCGGCCGGCAAGTCGGTCTTTGCCGACCTGAAGCTGCTCGACATCGACAACACGGTCGCCCAGGGCGTCGAGAGCCTTGCCGCGACGGGCGTCGACATGCTGACCGTCCACGCCTATCCCAGGGCCATGGACGCGGCGGTCAGGGCGGCGCGGGGCAGCGACCTGACGCTGCTGGCGGTCACCGTGCTGACCTCGATGGACGATCACGACCTGTCGGATGCCGGCTACCATGACAGCGCGGCCGCGCTCGTCCTCAAGCGGGCGCGCCAGGCGCGCGATGCCGGCATGGGCGGTATCGTCTGCGCGGCGACCGAGGCCGAGACGGTGCGCGACATGGTCGGGCCGGACATGGCGGTCGTCACGCCGGGCATCCGGCCGGCCGGCGCCGAGGCGGGCGACCAGAAGCGCGTGGTCGCCCCGGCCCAGGCGATCGCCGCCGGTGCCAGCCACCTGGTCGTCGCCCGCCCGGTCATCGCCGCCGCCGACCCGCGCGCGGCGGCCGAGGCGATCCTCGACGAGATGGCCCGGGCCGGCGCCTGACCGCCGGCTTTTCGCGCCGCGCCCGAAACCTGGGTGTCGATGCGGCTTGGGGCTTGCATTCGGCCGCGCGCGCGCCTTTGCTGGCGCGTGCAGCCGCCGGGGCGGCCAGAAGGGGACACAGACAGCCATGCCCAAGGGATATTGGATCGGGCGCGTGACCGTGCACGATCCCGAACGCTACAAGGACTACATCGCCACCGCCACGCCGGCCTATCGGGAGCATGGCGCCAAATTCCTGGTCCGGGGCGGCGTTGTCGGCGCGTGCGAGGGCGAAACGCGCCCGCGCAACGTGGTGATCGAATTCCCCACCTATGAGGCGGCGCTCGCCTGCTACAATTCGGACACCTACGCCAGGGCGCGCGCGATCCGCCAGGACATTTCGGAGGGCGACGTCATCGTCATCGAAGGCCATGAGGACTGATCGTCATGCCGCCTTACGATCCCTTAACCTCCGTTAACGAGACCTTAAGCGGTGTGACGCTTCAATGCCGTCGATGTGAGCGTCCGTGAGGTGACTTGCCGGAGATAAGGGTCCATCTAGACAATAGCACGATTTCGCACGAGCGAAGGCGATGTTAGCGTGCAAATCGATTTGATGTTGCCTTGCACAAGAAGCGGCCAGCCAGGGGTCCACGCACACAAAGGCCGCCGCGTGGCACGCAAGGAGAGGACAGCGGATGTATTATCATTTGTATGAGTTCAATCATGCCGCCATGCAGCCATGGCGCGCCGTCGCCGATGCGACAAGGCTGTTCTACCAGAACCCGCTCAATCCGATTTCCCGCACGCGGGCCGGCCGCACCATGGCCGCCTGGGCCGAGGTGTTCGAGCGAACGACGCGCCGCTACGGCAAGCCGGCCTTCGATCTGCACGAGACGATGGTCGACGGCCGCCAGGTGCCCGTCGCCGAGAACGTCGTCTGGTCAGGGCCCTTCTGCAACCTGATCCATTTCCGGCGCGATCTGGCCAGGCCGCGCCCTTCCGACCCAAGGGTGCTGCTCGTTGCGCCGATGTCGGGACATTACGCCACGCTGTTGCGCGGCACCGTGCAGCGCTTCCTGCCCGAGGCCGAAGTCTACATCACCGACTGGGTCGATGCGCGCACCGTGCCGGTATCCGAGGGTCATTTCGATCTCGATGACTATATCGACTATCTGATCGAGATGCTGAACCATCTTGGGCCGGACGTGCACATTGTCGGCGTCTGCCAGCCGTCCGTGCCGGTTCTTTCGGCCGTTTCGGTGATGGAGCGGCACCTCAGCCCGAACGCGCCGACCACCATGACGCTGATGGGCGGGCCGATCGACACGCGCTGCAATCCGACGGCGGTCAACAAGCTGGCCGAGGAAAAGGATCTGGACTGGTTCCGCGACAATGTCATCATGCACGTGCCGTTCCCGAATCCGGGCTTCGGCCGGCCGGTCTATCCTGGCTTCCTGCAACTGACCGGCTTCATGTCGATGAACATGGACCGCCACATGATCGCGCAGAAGGACTTCTTCATGCATCTGGTGCGCGACGATGGCGACTCGGCCGAAAAGCACCGCGACTTCTACGACGAATATCTGGCGGTGATGGACCTGACCGCCGAATTCTACCTCCAGACCGTCGAGACCGTGTTCATCGAGCACGCCCTGCCGAGCGGGACCATGACCCATCGCGGCGAGCCGGTCGATCCGGGCGCGATCCGCCGCGTGGCGCTGTTCACCGTCGAGGGCGAGAACGACGACATCACCGGCCGCGGCCAGACCAGGGCCGCGCATGGTCTGTGCACCGGGCTTCGGGCCGATATGAAGGTGCATTACGAGCAGCCCCGCGTCGGCCATTACGGCGTCTTCAACGGCTCGCGTTTCCGCACCGAGGTCGCGCCCCGCATGCTCGATTTCATGCGCGCCCAGTCCGATATGCGCCGTTGCGGCGCGATCAAGGCCGTCGCCTGAGCGCTTCAGGCGCCGGACGGCGCTCCGGCCGTTAACCACGTCTCGCAGACGTGAACGCGCCGCCATTGCCCGCCCTGCCCGCCCGTGATTAACCTTTCGTTAACCGGCGATCAACGGCCGGGGACGGAGCAGGGGAGCGGGGTTTGGGTGCGCGTTTTGCATGGGTGGCCGCCATTGCGGTCTTGCCGGCTTTTGCGGGCGGCATGGCACATGCCGGCGCCATGACGACCGGCGGGCTCACATCCCAGCCGATCGGCCATTTCGAATTCTGCCGCGCCTATCGAAGCGAGTGTCTCCCCAAGCGGGGAGACTCCTACGGTCCGATCACCGTCGACCGCACGATCTGGGCCGACATCCTGACCGTCAATTCGACGGTCAACATGATCATCGAGCCGGTGAGCGACCTCGAAATCTACGGCCGCGAGGAGGTCTGGACCTTTCCCGACGCGGCCGGCGACTGCGAGGACTATGTGCTGCTCAAGCGGCAGATGCTCATCGACAAGGGCCTGCCGCCGGGGAGCCTGCTGATCACCGTGGTGCGCAAGCCCGACGGCGAGGGCCATGCGGTGCTGACCGTGCGCACGGACCGGGGCGATTTCGTGCTCGACAATCTGCGCACCGACGTGCGGCTGTGGACCGACACCGAATACACCTATCTCAAGCGCCAGTCCGAACGCCACGCCGGGCATTGGGTGTCCATCGAGATGCCCGACCGCGTGGTCGTCGGCTCTGTGGAATAGAGCGGACCCGGCCCGAACCAACCTAGAGCGCGTCCGGCGAAGGTGGAATCACCGGAGCCGATAAGACAAGCGACAAAGCAAAAGGGTAGAGCGGAGCTGCGTTT
>NZ_CFIFWG010000217.1:0-4065 GCF_984466335.1 Roseitalea sp.
TTCGCCTTAACCCAGGCGATGAGGTGGCGGTCGATATCGACCGCGACGGGGCGGGCTACGCGATCGCGGTCGAGGGCGCCTCGTTCGATGCGCGCGCGCTGATCCGCCATGTGCGCAAGCAGATGGGCGCGGCCACCGGCGGCAATGGGGACGCCGTGCCCGTGACCGTCTCGGTGGCGCTGGGACCGGTGGGCGGCTTCGGCGGCGAACGGATGCGCGACGTGCGCGCCGAACTGGCGCTGCGCGAGGGCGCGCTTCAGAGCCTGTCGATCACCGGCACCGGCGCGAGCGGCATGCCCTTCTCGCTCGCCGTCGATGGGCAGGGCGCGGACAGGCGCGTGCGCATCGAAGCGTTCGATGCCGGCGAGTTCCTGCGCTTTGCCGACCTTTACGGCCAGGTGCGCGGCGGCATTCTCCGGATTGCGCTTGCGGGTGCCGAAGGCGGGCGCCTGACCGGCCCGGCGCGTCTGACCGACTTTCGGGTCTTCGACGAACCCAAGCTTGCCCAACTGGTCTCAAGTCGGTTCGACGGCGCCGACAGCCTGCGCGAGGCGGTGGGCCGCGACATCGACACGAGCGAGGTCGCCTTCGACCTCGCGCAGGGGGTGGCGACCCTGTCGCCCGAGGGCCTTGCGCTGGACGAGGGTATCGTGCGCGGCCCGCTGGTCGGTTTCGCGCTACGGGGTGAGGTCAGGGACCGGCAGGGCCGCATGCGCATGACGGGCACCTTCATGCCCGCCTACGGGCTCAACTCGCTGTTCGCCGATATCCCGATTCTGGGGCTCGTTCTGGGCAATGGCCGCGACCGGGGCCTGATCGGCGTGACCTTCAAGCTGGAAGGGCCGTCCGACAGCCCGCAGGTGACCGTCAATCCGCTTTCCGTGATCGCGCCGGGCGTGTTCCGCTCGATCTTCGAGTTCCGATGAACTCTCACGATGACGTCATTGCGGAGCCGCGCAGCGGAACCCGGAATCCAGAGCCGAGACGTTTGATAGTGAGCCGCTGGCTTCCCGATCATGCTCCGCATGCCCGAAATGACGGACCGGCGCCGGTCTCACACCGGCCTGACGAGCACATGCTTCTTTTTGCCGAGCGACAGCTTGACCACGCCGTCGGCAACGAAGCGCTCGTCGACGCTCATGCGCGCGTCGCCGACCGGCTCGTCGTTGACGCGCACCGCCCCGCCCTTGACGTGGCGCCGCGCCTCGCCGTTCGAGGCGGCAAGGCCGGCCGCCACCAGAAGCCTCAAGAGCCCGGTGCCCGCCGACAGGTCCGAGGCGGCGACCTCGATCGTCGGCAGGTTCTGCGACAGCGCGCCTTCCTCGAACGTCTTGCGCGCGGTCTCGGCCGCCTCTTCGGCCGCCGCGCGGCCGTGGACGATCGCGGTCGCCTCGGTCGCCAGCACCTTCTTGGCCTCGTTGATCTCGGTGCCTTGCAGCGCGGCCAGCCTGGCGATCTCGCCGAGCGGCAGGCGCGTGAATATCTTCAGGAAGCGCTCGACGTCGGCGTCCTCGGTGTTGCGGAAATACTGCCAGAAATCGTAAGCGCCGAAGAGGTCTTCGTTCAGCCACACGGCCCCTTGCGCGGTCTTGCCCATCTTGGCGCCCGACGATGTGGTCAGAAGCGGCGTCGTCAGCGCGTAGAGCTGCGCGCCGCCCATCTTGTGCGACAGGTCGAGCCCGTTGACGATGTTGCCCCACTGGTCCGAGCCGCCCATCTGAAGGATGCAGCCGTAGCGCCGGCTGAGTTCGGTGAAGTCGTAGCCCTGCATGATCATGTAGTTGAATTCCAGGAACGACAGTGACTGCTCGCGGTCGAGCCTGAGCTTGACCGAATCGAAGGTCAGCATCCGGTTGACGGAGAAATGCCGGCCCACCTCGCGCAGGAAGTCGACATAGGAGAGCCGCATCAGCCAGTCGGCATTGTCGACCATCAGCGCGCCCGTGGCGCTGTCGTCATAGCGCAGGATGCGCCCGAAGACGCGCTTGATCCCGGCGATGTTCTCTCCGATCTTCTCGGGCGTCAGCAATTGCCGCTGATCGTCGCGGAAGGAGGGGTCGCCGACCATGGACGTGCCGCCGCCCATCAGCGTGATCGGACGGTGACCCGTCTCCTGTAGCCAGTAGAGCAGCGTGACGGTGATCAGGTTGCCGATGTGCAGGCTGGTCGCCGTCGCGTCATAGCCGACATAGGCGGTGATCGGCCCCTCCATGCACCGGGCGTCTAGGCCCTCGGGATCGGAGATCTGGTGGATGAAGCCGCGCTCGTCGAGCGCGTTGAGGAAATCGGACCTGTAGGTGGGCATGGCTTTTCGTCGGCGGTCGGTCGTCGGTCGGGTGGGATTGCGGCCCGCAAGGGCGCGCGTGTAACACGGGCTGTCCGGTCAATCATCCTCATGGAGCTTTGCGTGGGCAAGATCAAGACGGCGCTCGGCCTGATGAGCGGCACCTCGATGGACGGCATCGATCTGGCGCTGGTCAAGACCGACGGGCGCGACCGCGTGGAGGCCGGATCGACCGATTTTGCGCCCTATGATCCCGCCTTTTCGCAGCGGATCGCCGCCGCGCTCGAAACCGCCAAGACCATCACCGAACGGTCGCAGCGCCCCGGCGATCTTGCGGCGCTCGAAACCGAGATCACCGAGCGCCACGCCGATGCGGTGGCGCGGTTCCTGGCCGAAAACGGCCTGACCGCGCATAATGTCGATGTCATCGGCTTCCACGGCCAGACCGTGCTGCACCGGCCAGACGCCGCGCTGACGGTGCAGCTGGGCGACGGCGCGGTGCTGGCCGACCGGACCGGCATCGCCGTCGTCCACGACATGCGCGCCAACGACATGGAAAATGGCGGGCAGGGCGCGCCGCTCGTGCCGGTCTTTCATCGCGCTCTGGCGCGGTCGGTGTCGGCGGGCGGGACGGTGGCGTTCGTCAATATTGGCGGCATCGCCAACGTCACCTTCGTGCCGCCGCACGGCGCTCCCATCGCCTTCGATTGCGGACCGGGCAACGCGCTGATCGACAGGTGGATGCGGGCCCACACGAACCGCGACATGGACGAGGGCGGCGAACTGGCCTTGTCGGGGACCGCCGATCCGGCCGCCGTCGCGGCCTATCTGGCCAGCCCGTTCTTCGCCCGGCCCGGCCCCAAATCGCTCGACCGCGACGATTTCACGCTTCACCCGATGCCGGCGATGGGCGCGGCGGACGGGGCGGCGACGCTGGCCGAACTGACCGCGGCGGCAATCGCCCTTAGCGCCGTCACGGCGGAGATCGCCGTCGATACCTGGATCGTCGCGGGCGGCGGGGCGCGCAACCGGGCGATCATGGCGCGCTTGAAGGCGCATCTGGGCGAGGGTGCCGTAACGGCCGCCGATGCGGCCGGCTTTTCGTCGGATGCGATGGAGGCGCAGGCCTGGGCCTATCTGGCGTCGCGTTCGCTGCGCGGGCTGGCCTTGACCTTTCCGGCGACGACGGGCTGCGAGGAGCCGGTCGCGGGCGGGGTGCTTTCGGTGCCGGCCGGCCCGGTCAGCGCCCCGTCAGCCGCTTGACATTGTCCGGCACCAGTTCGCCGCGCAGGCGCGCGTCCAGATAGTCGGCGCATTCGGCCAGCATCGTCTCCTCCATGCCGCCGAAGAAATGGTTGGCGCCGGCCATCGTCTTCTGGGTGATCAGGATGCCCTTTTGCGTGTGCAGCTTGTCGACGAGGCCCTGCACCGCGTCGGGCGGGGCGACCTTGTCCTGCGCGCCGTGGATGATCAGGCCCGAGGAGGGGCAGGGCGCAAGGAAGGCGAAATCATAGGTGTTGGGCTGCGGCGCGATCGACATGAAGCCCTCGATCTCGGGCCGGCGCATCAGCAATTGCATGCCGATCCAGGCGCCGAAGGAGTAGCCGGCGATCCAGCAGCTCTTGGATTCGGGATGCAGCGACTGCACCCAGTCGAGCGCGCTCGCCGCGTCCGACAGTTCGCCCACGCCATGGTCGAACTCGCCCTGGCTGCGGCCGATCGACCGGAAGTTGAAGCGCAGGGCCGTGAAGCCGCGCTTCTGGAACATGTAGAACAGATTG
>NZ_CFIFWG010000218.1:0-4018 GCF_984466335.1 Roseitalea sp.
CATCGGTGCCGTACATGGCTTCGAGCGCGGCCTTGTAGGTGGCCGCCTTTTCGGCCGGCAGGTCCGGCGTCGCAAAGAAGCCGCGCCAGTTGACGAACTCGGCGCCCGGCGCGCCCGCCTCGTCGCAGGTCGGCGTGTCGGCCGATGCGGACAGCCGCTCGGCCGCGCTCACGCAAAGGATGCGCACCTCGCCCTGGCGGGCCAGCTCGATGGCCTCGCCGAAGCCGGTCGACAGCGCCTTGATCTCGCCCGAGAGCAGGCCGGCCATGGCCTTGCCGCCCGCGTCATAGGGGATGTACTTGACCTCGGTCGGGTTTTCGCCGGCGCTTCTCATGATCAGCGCGGCCACCAGATGGTCCATGCCGCCGGCGACCGAGCCGCCGCCGATGGCGACACTGGTCGGGTCGGCCCTGTAGGCCGTCAGCAGGCCGCCGAAGTCGGCGATGTCCGAATCGGTGTGGACGACCATGGCCGCGTAGTCGCCGATCGTGCCGGCGATCGGCGTCAGGTCGCGGAACGATTGCGGGAACACGCCTTGCAGCGAGCGGATGACGATCGGCGTCGAATTGACCATAAGCACGCCCTGGTCGCCCGTCTCGATCAGATGCGCGATGGCCTTGCCGCCGCCGCCGCCGGACATGTTCTCATAGGTCGCGGAGCCGACCAGGCCGGACTTGGTCAGCGCCTCGCCGGTGCCGCGCGCCGTGCCGTCCCAGCCGCCGCCGGCGCCGCCGGGAATGAGGAAGTGGACTTCCTCGACCTTCTGGTGGCCGCCGGCCTGCGCGGCTCCGACCGTCGCCACCGCCAAGGAAGCAGCGCCGAGCGCCGCGGTGAGCAATTTCAACATGGTTTCCTCCCAAATGCGTGGCCGGCATGCGGCCGGGTGCCACAAACCAGAACACATCAAGCTGACAGAAGGCTGACAGGTCCGGTCCGCTCGCGCAAGAGGCATCCGGCCCGCTCAGCGCTGGCTGAGCGTATCGTTCCAGCGGTCGATGAGCCGGGCGCGGCGCACCTGATCCAGATAGACCAGAAGCGCGGGGCTGACGGCGATCGGCCGCAGCTTCTCGCCGGCCTGGGCGCGCAGGGCGCCGGCGGTGTTCTGGCCGTCGACATCGGGATGCAGTGCCGGCAGCCTGGCCTCGGACGCCATGACCTGCTGGCCGCGCCGGGACATCAGGAAGTCGAGGAACCGCGCGCCCAGATCGGGCGCGCGGGCGGCCTCCGGCACCAGCGCGATGCGGCTCATGATGATCGTGTAGTCGGTCGGCAGGACGATCCCCAGATCGCGATTGCGCACGGCCCAGGCGGCCGCATAGGAGCCCAGAATGTTGTAGCCGATGGCGAAGCGGCCGTCGGCGACCCGTTCGAGGATGGATGACGAGTTCGAATAGAGCTTGACGCCCGAGCGGCCCATCGCCCGGACCAGCTCCCACGTGTCGCGATTGTGCTCGGCGTCTCGCGCTAGGAACAAAAAGCCGACCCCGGCGCGTTCGATGTCGTAGGTGGCCACGCGGCCGTACAGATGGTCATGATCCCGGCCGAGCAGTTCGAGCAGGCCGGCGCGGGTGCGCGGAACGTCGCCGTCCGAAAAGCTCGGCCGGTGATAGACGATCACGGCGGGCTCGTAGGTGAGCGCGATCGCGGTGTCGCGCCAGTTGGCCCAGCCCGGCCAGCGCGCCGCGTTCGACAGCGCGACACGGCGCGCATAGCCGTCATTGGCGAGCTTCATCTGAAGGTCCATCGCAGAGGAAAAGACGAGGTCCGCCGTGCCGCCCGGCGCTTCGCTTTCGATGAGGACGCGATCGTAGATGTCGACCGTCTGAAGGTCGTGATAGGCGACCGCGATGGACGGATTGTCGGCCTGGAAGGCTTCGATCAGCGGTCTGGCCGCGCCCAGATCGAGCGAGGAGTAGATCGTCAGTTCCTGGCTTGCGCCCTCGCCCTTGGCTGGAAAAAAAGCCTCTGCCATGGCCTGGGTCGCCAGAACATGGGTCGCCAGAACATGGGGCGCCAGAAAAAGCGTCGCGATCGCCGCCCAAAGGTCGGTCCGGGACCATCGTCGCACGCAGCTTTCCTCCCGTTGACGGCCATTTCGCTTCACAAGGCCCGCCACGCGGCGTACCAATGGGCCGGGAGGCCGATCATGCGCATTCTGCTCGTCGAGGACAATGCAAAACTGGCCGCGGGCATGGCCGATGTGCTGGGCCGCGGCGGTTTCCAGGTCGACGCGGTGGCCGACGGCGAGCGGGCCGAGGCCGCGCTCGCCTCGACCCGGTTCGACCTGGTGGTGCTCGACCTCAGCCTGCCGGACATGGACGGGCTGGACGTGCTCAGGAACCTGCGCAACCGCCGCCACGACGTGCCCGTGCTGATCGTGACCGCGCGCGGCGATCTGGATGACCGGGTGCGGGGGCTCGACCTTGGCGCGGACGACTACCTGACCAAGCCGTTCGCGGTCGCCGAGCTTGAGGCGCGGGCGCGGGCCCTGATCCGGCGCGGGGCGGGGCGGGCGAGCCCGACCATCGCGTTCGCGGGCATGACGCTGGACATGGGCGCCAACAGCCTGACGCGCGCGGGCAGGCCGATCGACATCTCGCCGCGCGAATTGGCCGTGCTGCGGCTGATGCTGATGTCGAAGTCCGACGTCGTGCCCAAGGCGCAGATCGCCGAAAGCCTGTCGACCTTCGATGTCGACATGTCCGACAATGCCGTCGAGCAGACGATCAGCCGGCTGCGCAAGCGGCTCGCGGGCCATGGCGTGGCGATCCGGGCGGCGCGCGGCATGGGCTATTTCCTCCTGGCCGACGAGACGGCCGCGGCCGGCCGCTGAGGGATCGCGATGGGGACCAGCCGTCATTCCCTGCGCCGCCGGCTCCTGGTTTTCCTGCTCGTGCCGCTGTGCGCGATCGGGCTTCTCGCCCTTCTCGACGCCTATGGCAGCGCGCGCGAGACCGCCAACCAGGTGTTCGACCGGGTTCTGTCCGGTTCGGCGCTGGCGATCGCCGAGCGCGTGGTCGTCAACGATAAGGGCGAACTGGACGTCGACATTCCGTACGTGGCGCTCGAAATGCTGACCTCGTCGGCGCAGGATCGGGTGTTCTACCGCATCGACCATGGCGACGGAACGCCGATCACCGGCTATGAGCGGCTCGACGTGCCCGCCATGGCGCCGCAGTTCGCCGCCCCGTTCATGTTCGCCGATTCGACGTTTCGCGGCGAGCCGATCCGGCTCGCCAGCTATCGCGGCGCGGTTTCGACCGGACAGCGCTCGATCGGCTATCGCGTGACGATCGCCGAGACGACCAACGCCCGCGACGCGCTCGCCGGGCGCATCCTGCTGCGCACGGCGCTGCGCCAGTTCCTGCTGATCTTCGCGGCGGGGATCATCGTGTGGGTCGCCGTGACGCGCTCGCTGCGGCCGCTCGGCCGGCTGGAGGCGGCCATCGGGCGGCGCAGCCCGGAGGATCTGCGGCCGATCGCCCATTCGGTGCCGGCCGAGGTGGGCGGTCTCGTCGACCGCATCAATTCGTTCATGTGCCGCCTCGACGGGGCGCTGAGCGCGCTGCGCCACTTCACCGGCAATGCCAGCCATCAGCTTCGCACACCGCTCGCCATCATCCGCACCCAGCTTGCCATCGCCGCCCGCGCCGAAACCCTTGGCGAGGCGCGCCGCGCGATCGCCGATTGCGACCAGGCGGTGGGCGACGCCGAACGCACGCTCGCCCAGTTGCTGCTGCTGGCACGGGTCGACGAGACCAGCTCCAACGCGGTCGGCGGAACGCCGGTCGACCTGAACGCGGTCGCCAGGGGCGCGACCGAGAGCTTCGTTGTGACCGCCGCGCGCGCCGGGTTCGACCTTGCCTTCGAGGCCGGCCCCCCCGCCTGGTGCGCCGCCGATCCCGTGCTGCTGCGCGAGATGGTCGGCAATCTCATCGACAATGCGATCCGCCACGCCGGAGCGGGGACCGCGATCGTGGTCGGCAAGCGTGGCGGGCGGGTGCTGACCGACGGTGAC
>NZ_CFIFWG010000219.1:0-3932 GCF_984466335.1 Roseitalea sp.
CGGGCGCCGCCGCCGCGCCGCGCAATCGCTTGTGGCGGGCGGGCTCCCGAGCGCGGTGCCTCTCCGGCGGCGCTTGTCGTCGGCGTCCTCGCGCCGGGCTTGGATGCGAATCGTTCGCCTGAGGCCTTCACGGCGCCGCTTCGATCGGTAAGCAGGCGCGACACCGTGTCGCGTGCCTGCTTGAGCGCTATGTGGCGATTGAGATCATAGGCCCAATGACGGGCAAGGCCCTTGTTGCGCTCGCGTGCGACAAGCCGGTCGAGTGCGCGCAGCCGGCCGCGCAGTTCCGTTGCCGTTGCCGCTTCGAGTTCGGTGAGGCGCGCGCCGGCAAACCGCCATGCAAGCCAGTCGAGGCGCGCCCTGTCGGCGTCTTGACGTGCCCTGAATCCATTGTCGTCGTTCATATCCGTCCGCGTTCCATGGCAATCCGTCAGCAACGCTAAACGCCGTGGCTGCCGGTTGGATAAGCGGATCGGCCTTTCCTCGCCCTCTCCACATATATCGCAATGAAAACAAAGGATTACAAAAAAATAGGTAAATTTTCCTATCAAACTGCCGCTCTCCTGATATAAGAAAAAATTCCTTGAAAGGAGGTGCTTATGCAAGGTCTGGAACGCGCCGGCGGCGACCGGTCGAGCCGTTTGCCGGTCGACAAGGCGACCGAGCCGGGCTGGCGCCGAACTGTCCGCCCCGAACCCGATCGATCCGCATGCCAGCCCCATGCCGGTGCTCCGCTGGAGCAATCCCGGCGAAATGCCCGCTCCGGACCTTGTCCGGAGTGGAAGCCGGTTTCGCGTCGGCGGTTGCGATCGAACGAACATTCGGAGCGCTTGAACGAATCAATGGAAAGCGAAAACGCTCTGGGCCTGCGGGACGCTTCGGCCCTGTGCGACGGTGTGGTCGACCTGATGGCGGCGCTCTTTTCGGTCAGCGGCCGGCAATTGCGGTCGCCCAAGCGGCACGGCCGGTCGGTGGCGCGCGTCCGCCAGATCGGCATGTACATCGCGCATACCTCGCTTGGCTTGCGTATGGCCGAGGTGGCGGCCGGGTTCGGGCGGGACAAGAGCACGGTCATGTATGCCTGCCACCTGGTCGAGGATCTGCGCGACGATGTGGACTTCGACCGGATCGTCGCCCAGGCCGAACAGATCGTGCGGGTCGCCTTCGATCTGCGGACCGTGCGGGAGGGCGACAATGACCGCTAAACGGCTGGAGCGGCATGCCTTGCGCATTCTCGGCGCATTGTCGACCGCAAGCAGTGCGGTCGTCAGGCCGGGAGGCGGCGCTGCAATGGTCCTGGAACTCGATGGCGCACGCGCCTTGCGCTGTCCGGCCGAGCTTGTCGAGACGATGGTGGCGCGCGGTTGGGTCGCCTCGGCCGGCGATTCGGACGACGAGCGCCCGATCGCCATCACCGAAGACGGCCGGAGCTGGCGTCGGCGCGCCTGCGCCGGCGGCGATCATGCCGGACAGCACCGGACCCTCGGTCGCGCCGTGCGTCCCGAACAGGCGAAAGCCACGGTGGTCAATCTTGGCGAATCGCCGCTCACCCGCCTGGCGCGCCCGCGCCGGGGCGGCGATCCCGCCTGGTTGGACATGGTGCACGTCGCCGCCGGCGAGCGGCTGCGGTCCGACTTCGAATTCGGCCAGTTCCGCCAGAAGGTGACGGCCTGCTGGGACCCGGCCCGGACGGTGCGTGACGGCGGCGGCACGGCGCCCGACCTGCCGGCCATGGCCCTTGACGCGCGCGCCCGCTTCAACGCCGCGCTCAAGGCGGTCGGGCCCGAGCTGGCCGGCCCGCTCGTCGATATATGCTGTTTTCTCAAGGGCCTTGAACATGTCGAGGCCGAACGGGGCTGGCCGAGGCGTTCGGCCAAGGTGGTTCTGCGGACGGCCCTCAGCGCTCTCGACCGCCATTATAATCCGCCGCCCGACGGCGCCGATTGGCGTTTGCGCCATTGGGGCGCGGCCGGCTACCGTCCGACGCTCTGAGCACCGACCCGGGCGGCCGCCCGCTCAGGCCGCCCGACGCTCGCCCGCTTCGCTCTTCATCCGGTCGACCATGGCGCGCAGCCCGTTCGAGCGCTGTGGCGTCAAATGGCTGTCGAGGCCGATCCGCCTGAACAGGCCTTCGGCGTCGAAGGCGACAACCTCCTGGGCGCGCCGGCCGGACAGGGCGCTGATCATGATGGCGACGAGGCCGCGCACGATATGCGCGTCCGAATCCCCACGGAAGGAAACGGTGTCGTCCTGATGGTGTCCGGCCTCTGCGACGAGCCAGACCTGGCTGACGCAGCCATTGACCTTGTTCGCCTCGGACTTTTCCGCGTCCGGCATATCCGGCAATTCGCGACCCAGCTCGATCACGTAGCGATATTTGTCCTCCCAATCGTCCAGAAGGTCGAAATCGTCGATGATCGATTGAATGGTGCGAGGCATGTCCGGTCCGTTTGCATAGGCGCGTACTGCCAACATAACATATGGCGCGGCCCGGGTCCGCTCAACCCCGGCTGGGGGGCGGTGCCGGCGATCACGCGCCGTCGGCCTGCACGCCGCCCGCATCCTCGGAAGCGCGGGCGCTGGCGAACAGGCCGGACGCGATGATCAGGCCCTGATGGGCGCGGGCGACGGCGGCGTCTGCCAGCGCCCGGCCGCTTTCGCACAGCGCCGGTTGGCGGCTGCATATCGAGCCGACATCCTCGGCCATCGCGCCGGCCAGGCGCCTCGCGTGCGCCGTGGTCTGCATCGGGCTGGCCGCGGCCGCGGTGTCCGCTTCGGGCAGGTCCGCCGGCATCAGGCTCGGCAGGGCCATAAGGCCAAGAAATCCCCACACCGTCGCCTTGATCGCAAAACGGATCATGTCCCCTGTCCCCCGCTGCGTTTCGTCCCCGCCGGCAATCTGCCATCGGCCGCTGAAAGCGGGGTGCGCGCGGATCGCCGCATTTGCGACAAATTTCGCTCAAATGCCACCTGTCGCGGAAAATCTTTGCGCCGCAATTACTTGCCCTGAGGCACGATGTGTTAACCATAGCCGGAAATGCCTGCCCTGCGGTGCACGGTTGGGCCATGCGCGCCGTCCCCATTTATCCATTCGTAAACCGCGCCATGGGAATATGAGCGCGCCACCGGCCCGGTGGCATGGCGCGTGAGTGAAGTGTTGCCTTTTCTCGGTTTGATCGAACAGCTTTCCCGGTTCCGCACCGGCGCCAAGGCCGCCTTGAGCGCGGCGGCGCCAAGGCTGGCGCTGCCGCTGGCCGCCCTTTCGGGCGCAAGCGCCTGGGCCGGCCTTTCGACGATATTGGATGCGCCCGGGCCGGCCGCGCTCGCCATGGGCACGCTCGCCCTGACGGCCGCCGGCCTGACGGCGGCCGCGGCCTGCCGCATCGGCCGGCCGCGCGACCGGACGGTCGCCGACGCGGATCGTGCGGACATGCCTGGTGCGTCGTCACGCTCCGACGTATCGCCGGTGCATCCTGATTGGGTCATGCTCGATGCGAGCGGGCATGTGCGCCGCGGCGTCCGGCTCGATCTGGAGGGTGTGGTGGACATCGGCCGGGGCGAAACGCTGCTCGACCGCATCCATCTCACCGATCGGGTCGCGTTCATGCACGCGCTGTCGGCGGCGCGGGCTCCCGGCGCCGCGCCGATCGCCGTCGATGTCCGCCTCAATCGCGCCCCGTCTGCGCTGGGCCAGGCGTTCGTTCCGGCGCGGATGGTCTTGGCGGCCGCCGGTCGCGCCGGCGAGGTCGCGGTCGCGATGGCCCCTGCGGGCGACCGCGCCGCGCCGGACGCGTTTGGCCCCGACACCGCCCGGCCGGACGACCGGCTTATGATCGTCAGCCATGAGTTGCGCACGCCGCTCAACGCAATCGTGGGTTTTTCCGAGCTGTTGGGCGGCGATGCCTCGGTCGCCTTGCCGGTTGAGCGCCAGC
>NZ_CFIFWG010000220.1:0-3835 GCF_984466335.1 Roseitalea sp.
AATGGCCAGAGCGCATCGGAACCATCCGCCCTTGTTTCCGTCAACGGTAAAAGACCCCGTAACGGCAAGAGACCCCGCAGGTCAGGACCTGCGGGGTCTCAACGCACGGCCTAGCGGGTGAGGTCTAAAACCGCGCGTGGCCACAAAATAGTGCTTTGTGGCGGTGGGTCTATAGCCTCTATGCAAATCCTTAGCAATAGTGTGACAATTGTTGTTTCACCAGCGCAGCTTAGGATGTGTCGATACCTCCTGAAAAGCATACCTCAAACCTGAGAATTGACGGTATAAGCAAACGGGCCGGATAGGATTGCGGTCAAATCCTACCAGCCCGCTTTTGCGCGACGATCTGCGGCCGATGCCCCTCAGGCGGCCGCCGATGTTCTGTCGTGATCCTGGTAGAGGACGTTGATTTCACCAAGGGCGACCGGCGCCTGGTGGTAATAGCCCTGGAAAAGGCGACAGCCGGCGACCGAGGCGCGCACATTGTCGTCCTGTGTCTCGATGCCCTCGGCGACGACGATACGGTCCATCAGCCCGGCGATCTGTGTGACCGCGCTGACGAACGTATCGGTCACGACATCGGTGCCGATGCTCTGTATGTAGGACTTGTCGATCTTGATGATGTCGAACGGCAGGCGGCGAAGCTGGTTGAATTCGCTGTAGCCCATTCCGAAATCGTCGAGCGCGATCTTGAAGCCCGCCTGCTTGATCTGCGACATGCGTTCGATGAAGTCGTCGGACGTGTTGAGCATGGCGCTTTCGGTGATCTCCAGGATCACGCGCTCGGCCGGCACGTTGTGGCATGCGAGCACTTCCAGATAATCGTTCAGGAAGGCGTCATGCTTGAGCTGCCATGCCGATATGTTCACATTGACCGGCACGGCGGGAAGCTGCGGCATGTCCCGGCAGACCCTATGCATCACATAGAGCCCCAGATCGTGGATCAGCCGTGACTTTTCGGCGACCGGAATGAACTCGCCGGGCGAGATCGTGCCCCGGACCGGATTGTGCCAGCGCACGAGCGCTTCCAGGGAACTGAGCTGCCCCTGCGCATCGACGATCGGCTGATAGTGAATGGTCAGTTCCTTGAGCAGCATCGCCGCGCGCAGCTCGCGTTCGATGAATCGCTCCTGGCGCATGTCGAGGAGGATTTCGGTCGAAAAGATCGACCAGGAGCCACGCCCGCGGCGCTTGACCTGGTAGAGGGCAAGGTCGGCGAACGACAAAAGCTCGTTCATGTTGTTTGTGTGCGACGGCGCAAAGGCGATGCCGAGCGAGGCCGAAACCGACTGGCGGCGGTTGTTGATGAACAGACCTTCGCGCAACATGGCCTGGTAGGCGTCGCACTGTTTGGCGATGAAGCGTTCCGGGATCGTCTCGTCGTGCGACAGGCAGACGGCCAGCTCATCGCCGCCGAGCCGGCCGACGACAGCGCCCTTGAACGTCTCGGCCGCCGCGCGCCTGCAAAATCCCAGGACCTCGTCGCCGGCCGGATGGCCGAACACGTCGTTGACCTGCTTGAAGTGGTCGATGTCGATGATGATCAGCGCGACCGAGCCGGAGGTGCGTCGACGCTCGATTTCGGCTTGCAGGCAGCGCAGGAAATGGCCACGCGTAAAGGCGCCCGAGACGATGTCGGTCGCGTTGCGCGTGGACAATTCGTCATGCAGCGTCTGGTAGGCGCCTATTCTCTTGGACATCAGCACATAGATGGCGATCACGAGCACCAGGGAGACGAAGTTGCCTCCGATCTCGAACGGAGCCAGCGGGATACCCCGCATGGCCGCCGTCAGCAGCGAATCCGGCGCCAGATTATAAAGTGCATGCAAAACGGCAAAGGCGGTAAGCGCAGCGATCAGAACGACCTCCAGCAGGGGGGTCGTTCTTCTGGCCACGGGCGGATGGCTGTCGGGCGTCGGACAGATTTTGGTCGCAGGCATGACGGTTCTACTCACTCGTACGCTGCGCGGGATCGATGGATCCCACGTCATTCGATACTGGAAGACCATGCCGAGAGGCGGCTCACCCCATCTCACGCGTCATGCGTGCGCAACGCGGGCACTGATAGTGCGAACCGGTCTATGCTTCCTTAACGTCAAACCCTTTTATTGAATGGTTGGCGGCATTGCCCGCACCGTTCGGCCGTCCCTTTCGCCGGCCATATGAGCCGGCTTCGCCGACACCGGTTCGGCCAAAGCGCGATTGCGCTTTGCCGCCCGTTCGCTAGAAAAGTTCCAAAACAGAACCGGAGGCACATGTGAGCGCGCTCTTTCCCCTTGCGAAATCCGAAACGCCCTTCCGCAGGCTGACGAGCGAGCACGTCGCCGTCGACCGGTTTCGTGGCGAGGACGTGCTCGCGGTCGAGACCGAGGCGCTGCGCCTTCTGTCCGAAGCCGCCTTCGCCGACATCAATCATCTGCTGCGCCCCAGCCATCTCAGGCAGCTCGCCGCCATCCTCGAAGACCCCGAGGCGACCGACAATGACCGCTTCGTCGCCTACGATCTTCTCAAGAACGCCAACATCGCCGCCGGCGGCGTGCTGCCCATGTGCCAGGATACGGGCACGGCGATCGTGATGGCCAGGAAGGGGCGGAATGTGTGGACCGGCGGCGGCGACGAGTCCGCGCTCGGCCAGGGCGTGCGCGACGCCTATGAGAAGAAGAATTTGCGCTATTCGCAGCTCGCGCCCATCGCCATGTTCGAGGAGAAGAACACGCGCACCAACCTGCCCGCGCAGATCGACATCTATCAGGAGGGGGCGCACGAATACGAGTTCCTGTTCATCGCCAAGGGCGGTGGCTCGGCCAACAAGACCTTCCTTTATCAGGGCACGCCGTCGCTGCTCACGCACGAGCGGATGATCGGCTTCCTCAAGGAGAAGATCCTGACGCTCGGCACCGCCGCCTGCCCGCCCTATCACCTGGCCATCGTCATCGGCGGCACCAGCGCCGAGATGAATCTGAAGACCGTCAAGCTGGCCTCGACGCGCTATCTGGACGCACTGCCCGCCGAAGGGTCCGAAGACGCGCACGCCTTCCGCGACCGCGACATGGAGGCAGAAGTTCACGCGCTGACGCAGCAGATGGGCGTCGGCGCGCAGTTCGGCGGCAAATATTTCTGCCACGATGTGCGCGTCATCCGCCTGCCGCGCCACGGCGCCTCGCTGCCGATCGGGCTGGGCGTATCCTGCTCGGCCGACCGGCAGGCGCTCGGCCGCATCACGCGCGACGGCGTCTTCCTCGAACGGCTGGAGACCAATCCCGCCCAATATATGCCCGACGTGGATGAGGGCGCGCTGGGCGGCGACGTGGTCAGAATCGACCTTAACCGACCCATGACCCGAATTCTGAGGGAACTGGGCCAGCATCCCGTCAAGACACGGCTTTCGCTGACCGGCCCCATCATCGTCGCACGCGATATCGCGCACTCGAAGATCCGCGAGCGGCTGGAGGCGGGCGAGCCGATGCCCGACTATTTCAAGGACCATCCGATCTATTATGCCGGCCCGGCCAAGACGCCCGACGGCTTCGCCTCCGGCTCGTTCGGGCCGACCACGGCCGGGCGTATGGATTCCTATGTCGACCAGTTCCAGTCCTTCGGCGGCTCGATGGTCATGCTCGCCAAGGGCAACAGGTCAAGACAGGTGCGCGAGGCATGCGGTCGCCATGGCGGCTTCTATCTGGGCTCGATCGGCGGGCCGGCCGCGCGCCTGGCGCAGGACTGCATCAGGAAGGTGGAAGTGGTCGAATATCCTGAACTCGGCATGGAGGCGATCTGGCGCATCGAGGTCGAGGACTTCCCCGCCTTCATCGTCATCGACGACAAGGGCAACGAC
>NZ_CFIFWG010000221.1:0-3765 GCF_984466335.1 Roseitalea sp.
TAGGCGCTTTGCTGAACATATTGGCGCGCCCGTTCCAGATCGAAGGCGGGCAGTTCGAGATCGTCGGCGAAGGCGTCGGTGAAGACCGGCGCCATCGGTCCGGCCAGCGGCTCGCCGGGCAGCAGTTCCTCGCGGATCAGCGCATAATCGGTCGCATAGGCCAGCGCCTTGCGGATGTTGACGTCATCGGTCGGCGGGCGCTGGTTGTTCAGCTTGAAGTAGAAGTTGGTCGCGGTCGGGAACTTGTGGATGCGATAGTCGTCCAGCGCGCCGATCGAATCGTAGGTCTCCTGCGCCTGGGCGTCCGAGGAAAGGGACAGCGTGCCGGACGCCGCGAGCGCCTTGACGGTCGCCTCCTCGTTCGTGACCACGAAACGCACCTCGTCGATGCTCTGATCGTCCCAGCCCAGATGATAGCCCTCATAGGCCTTGATGACCATCGAGGCGCCGCGGTTCCAACTGTCGAGCATGAAGGCGCCCGCGCCGATCGAATTGTTGGCGATGAAATCCTCGGCCCATGCGTCGTCCTCGGTCGCGTTCTGGGCGGCGACATCGGAATTGACGACGAACATGACGGGCGTGACGGTCAGGAACGGCGCGAACGCCTTGGAAAGCTTGAACTGGACCGTGCGCGCATCGATCGCGGTCACGGAGCCTTCCTCTAGGATGCCCTCGATCAGATAGGAAGGACCCTGGTTGATCGCGATCAGCCGGTCGACCGAATAGACCACGTCCCTGGCCTGGACGGGCGAGCCGTCCTGGAAGGTGATGCCGTCCTTCAAGGTGAAAGTGTAGGTGAGCGCGTCGTCGGAGACCTCCCAGCTTTCGGCCAGAAGCGGCTGGATCGCGCCGTCGCCGTCGACCGCCGTCAGCGCCTCGTAGAGGTTAACCCCGGCCATGTATTCGGTGTAGTCGTTGATTTTGGCCGGGTCGATGGTGCCGAAAATCTGCACCGCATTGACGGTGACGACGTTCTGCGCCATGGCCGCCGTCGCGGTCAGGCCGAGCGCTGCGGCGGCGGCCGTGAACCGCACGGTTTGCATCGGTGTCATGGGGTGGTCCTCCTTGCTGGGTGGCGGGTTGCTCAGTTCAGGGTTTCGATGGGCCTGTAGGCGTGGTCGTATCCGAAGTAGGCGGGGCCAACGAGCGAGAGCCCGTGCGCGCTGCGCCATTTCGGATCGCTTTTCAGGCCGAAGACGATGACGCGGAAGCCGTAGCGCATCTGCTCGGTGGTGATCGGCTGACCGGTTTCCAGATCGAGCAGGCAGATCAGGTCCGGCGTCATGGCGCGCGGCGTTCCCGCTTCGTCCTCGGCGATCAGGAATTCGTTCTGGAACTTCAGCGTCAGCTGCCGGCCCTCATGGGCATCGAGCCCCTCAATGCGCGCCGAGCCGCGCGCAAAGCCGCCTTCCGTGCGGCGATCGACATCGACCACCCGGCCCTCGAACAGACGAATGCCGTCCAGTTCGCGCGCCAGGCGGTCGGCCGGATTGCGGTTGGCCGCCTGCTCGTCGGCGACGATCCGGCCGACCGCGTGGATCAGGCTCATCGAGCCGCGCAGGATGGCGCGCTTGGCCTCGGCGCCGGTCATCGGATAGAGCGCGATGAGCCCGGCCCCGCCCATCTCGACGGTAACCACGCGCGCGAACTTTTCCGTCGACAGATTGTCGACCATGTTCAGCACCAGCGAATTGCCCTTCTCGTCGGCCATCGCCATCGGGCAGGCGTCGATGTCCTCCATGGTCATCGACACCATCTGCAATTCGGGAAAGGCGCGGCCCATGCCGTCTCCGTCGATGAGCGGCAGGCCGGCCGATGCGGCGACGGCGATCGGAATGGTCGAATTGAGCCCGCCCGCCTCGATGCAGAAAACGGCGTCGGCCCGCTTGCCGAGCACCCTTTGAAGCGTCTTCAGCGCCGACAGCGCCTCGTCGCCGCGCGGCAGCTTTTCGAGCATGACGGTCGGCGCGCCCATCATCGCCACGGGCACGACGAGCGCGTCGTCGGCGAGGCTTTCGACGTCGATCACCTCGACGGGTCCGTTGGCGGCGATGGCCTGTTCGGCCATCAGCCGGCCGATATAGGGATCGCCGCCGCCGCCGGTGCCAAGAAACGCGCCGCCCAGCGCGATGGCGGCCATCTCGTCACGGGTGATCCTGGTCAGCGGGTCGAACATGGGCGTCCTCTCAAGAGTCCTGGGCCCCCGGCGGCTTGCCGGGCATCGGGCGAAACGTGATGTCGGGATAGCCGAAGGCGGCGGGGCCGACGACGGCCAGCGCCTCGGGCGTGCGCAACAGATCGTGGCAGGGCAGGGCGAGCACGGCGATCCGCTGGCCGTAGCGCAGCATCTCGGTGGTGATCGGCAGGCCGGTGTCGGCCTCCAGGACGACGATCAGGTCGGGCACGCAGACCTCGACGGCGCCGTTCCGGCGGAAGACGAGGAACTCGTTCTGAAGGTCGATGCGCCCGGCCTGGCCCTTATGCTCGCCAAAGCCTTCGAGCGAGACGTGGCCGACA
The DNA here is from genome assembly GCF_984466335.1 of Roseitalea sp. Classification (NCBI taxonomy): domain Bacteria; kingdom Pseudomonadati; phylum Pseudomonadota; class Alphaproteobacteria; order Hyphomicrobiales; family Ahrensiaceae; genus Roseitalea; species Roseitalea sp. The sequence goes on from NZ_CFIFWG010000221.1 coordinate 2,518, forward strand.
GCGAAACCGCCTTTGAGATGCCGTTCCAGATCGACGATCTTGGCGGTCATCAGGAGGCGGCCGGCTTCCTGGTCGATCACCGTGCCGACCGGATCGGCATTGGTCGCCTGCGCGTCGAGTACGGCGCGGCCGAGCGCCAGGGCCTGGGTGATCGTGTCGGGGATCGCCGCCCGGCGCACGAAATCGCCGCGCATCGGCGCCATGGCGATGCCGGCTGCGGCGCCCATGGCCACCACATTGGCGCGCGCCAGCCGCTCCACCCAGATCTCCGAGGGCGTGTCGCGGATGACGACGATGGAACCCTTCTCGTCGGCCATGGCGGAAGGCGTCGATGTGTGCCCGTAGATCGACCAGGTGCACATCTGCATCTCGGGAAAGGCGCGGCCCATGCCGTCGCCGTCGACGACGGGAATGCCGGCCTGCGCCGCTGTCAGCATCGGCTCCATCGCATTGGCGCCGCCGATCTCCGAGGCGATCAGCGCGTCGATCGTGCAGCCCAGTTCCCGTTCGAGCGCGCGCATGGCGCGCAGGCATTCCTCGCCCTGCTCGATCTTTTCGACGCCGACCACCGGCGCGCCGATGCCGCCGAGCGAGACGACCATCGCATCGTCCGGCAGTTCGTCGAGCCCGATGACCTCGATCCGGTGGCCCTTCTTCAGTTCCTGCCGGCAGCGCAGCTTGCCGATATAGGGGTTGCCGCCGCCGCCGGTTCCAAGGATCGCCGCGCCGACCTCGATCGCTTCGAGGTCTTCGAGCGTCACCTCGCGGCGCTTTTCGCGCACTGGCTTATCCATGGAGCGACCCCACCACCTTGAGGCGGATGCGCGTGGCGCTGCCGGGAAGATAGGCAAGCGGCACGTCCTCCTGGTCGAGAAGCTCGATGGTCTCCGGCCGGGCGCCGGCGGCGATCGCCTTTTCGGTCGCCTCGGCGCGGGCGGCGGCGAGCGCCTCCTCGCGGCCGATCGAGGCCAGCGAGAAGATGCGGTCGACCTCGCCGCTGATCTGGCCGATCGCCGCGCCGACGGCGTTCGCGACCGAAAAGTGCTCGGGCCGGATGACCGGCAGTTCGCCGAGCTGGTCGGGGATCAGGATCGATCCGCCGCCGACGGCCAGCACCGGGATCGGCTGCGGCGAAACCCGCATCCGCTCGACCGCGTTCACGATCATCGCGTCGGTGCGCGCCTTGATCGCGGCGAGCCTTTCGCCGCCGATGGCGCGTGCCGGCGCGGCATCGCCGATCTCCGCCAG
>NZ_CFIFWG010000222.1:0-3683 GCF_984466335.1 Roseitalea sp.
TGATGAAGGGAATGAACATCGTCGCCGTGTAAAGATGGCGGAAGGCGCCCCGGAACGCCGCCACCAGGAGGTAGGCGACGGGTATGGCGATGAGGTGCTGGGGAATGCCGGTCGCAAGGGCCAGCCATACGGTGTTGTAGAGCGACTTCCACAGCCAGGGATCGGTGATCGCCTGCGTGTAGTTGGCCAGGCCCACAAAGCGCATGCCCGAAAGCCCGGTGACCGGGTTCCACTCCTGAAACGACAGGTAGACGGAGAAGATGAGCGGGAACGCGGTGAACACCACGAACAGGATCAGATAGGGGCTGATGAACAGCCAGGGCATCAGCCCCCGGCGGAAGGCGCGCTTGCGGTTCCTCGCAAGGCGTTCGGCGGAGATATCGGCACCGTCTGCCGGATCGGCCAGCGTGGTGTCGGTCATGGCGGCAAGTCCTCCCACGTATCGGATCGGCCCGGGCCGGCGCTCCCGCCGGCCCGGACTGTGTGCAGGCATGGCGGCCGGTTACCGGACCCGGCGCATCACAAGGCGCTCTGCATCGCGCAGGGCGGCCATGACATCCTTGCCGTCATTGAGCACTTCGAGCAGGGCGCCGTTGATGACCACGTCCTCGGCGATCAGGTCGCTCTTTTGCGGCGAGACGGCGGTCACCTTTTCGGCGATCTCGGCGAACAGCCGCCGCGCCTGCTGTCCGGCCAGGAATTCGATCGGCTCGTCGAACATGGGATCGGCATAGGTCTCCTTGAGCACCGGGAACGCGCCGATGTTGCGCAGGCCTGCCAGTTGCGCTTCCGGCGTGCCGGTGAGGAACTCGACGAAAGCCCAGGCCGCTTGCTTGTCCTCGGCCTGGCGCGGGATCGCCAGGAACGATCCGCCCCAGGCGCCGTAGACGCCGTCGGGCAGGTTGGAGACGCCCCACTTGCCGGCCGTGTCCGGCGCCATCCAGTTTTGCAGGTGGCCCAGAAGCCAGGCGCCCGAAAGCTGGGTCGCCACCGAGCCGTCCTTGAAGCCGTCATACCATTCGTTGGTCCAGGCGCCGATCTGGCCGTCAAGGCCCGCATCGCGGATGCGCTTTGCGGTCTCGAACGCGGTCACGAAACGCTCCGAGGTGATCAGCGAATTGCCCTCGGCGTCGAAGAAGAACCCGTCTCCGGGCCGCACGGTCGTGCGGATGATGGTCGATGCGACATCGGCGGCGTCGGCGATCAGATAGATGCCCTTTTCCTTCAGTGCTTCGCCATAGGCGATGTAGCTGTCCCAGTCGGCGATGACGTCCCCGATCTCCAGGCCCGCCGCTTCGAGCACGTCGCGGCGGTAGTACATCACGCCCGGACCGATATCGATCGGAATGGCGTACTGGTTGCCGTCGGCGCCCTGTCCCTGGCTCCAGGCATAGTCGACGAACCGGCCCGCCAGGGCGTCGGCGCCATAGGCGGCATCGGACAGGTTCTCGAAGCCGCCCGCATCGATGAACGAGCCGATGAAGCCTATATCGACGATGACGATGTCGCCGGCGCCCGAGCCGGTCGCCAGATTGGTGGTCAGCTTCTTGTGATGGTCGCCGTGATTGTTCATCTGGTAGGTGACGGTGATGTCCGGACGGGTCTCGGCGAAGACCGGGATCACCTTGTCCAGATGGTTGTTGAAGTCGGGAAAGCCGTCGAGCCGGATCTCGGCGGCCGAGACCGCGCCCGCCGGGATCGCGACCGTCGCAAGGCATGTCAGGACGAATTTCTTCATGGTCTCCTCCATTGAGTGTGCTGAGCCGCTCACCGGCGCGGCCCGGTCACCGTCTCCCGCTCGATGAGCTCGGCGTCGAACACGCGCCCTATCTTCGATGTGTCGGCCCCGCGCGACAGCGCCTGGGCGAGCTGGCCGCAGGCCGCCCCGATCGCGCGCAGCGGCTGGCCGATCGTCGTCAGCGCCGGACGCGTCAGGCCGGCGATCGCCATGTCGTCGAAGCCGATGACCGACAGATCGCCGGGCACCGACAGGCCCATTTCGCGCGCCGCCTCGATCGCGCCGACGGCCATTTCGTCATTGTGCGCGAAGACGGCCGTAATAGTGCCGTCGCGCTCCATCAGTTCGGCGAGCGCGCGTTTGCCGCCCTCCAATGAGAAGTCGGCCCGGACGATGCGCGAAACCGGCAGTGCGAGCCCCGCCTCCCTCATCGCCTCGGCGAAGCCGTCGAGCCGGGCGCGCACCTCGTGGAACGTCTCCGGTCCGGCCATCACGGCGATGTCGGCATGGCCCCTGGCGATCAGGTGGCGGGCCGCGATCCGGCCGCCGAGATCATTGTCCAGATGCACGCAGCGGTCGCCGAACGGTTCGAGCAGCCGGTTCATCAAGACGAGCTTGGGGGTCTTGCAAAGCAGTTCGGCCAGCGCCCCGTCGTCCAGACTGTTGGCATGGACGATGATCGCGTCGCACTGCCGGTCCGTCAGGGACCGGATGGCCCGCAACTCGCCGGCGGCGGTTTCCCTGCTGGTCTCGGCGATGACGTTCCAGCCGGAGGCGACGAGCGCCTCGTCGACGCCGTCCAGCATCAGGCCGTAATAGGGCGAGGCGAAATTGTTGACGACGACGCCGATGGTTTGCGACGAACGCCGCGCCAGATCCCGCGCGATGCGGTTGGGCCGGTAACCAAGCGCCTCCGAAGCGATCCGAACCAGATCGCGCGTCTTCTCATCGACCATGTCGGGATGGTTGAGCGCGCGCGAGACGGTCGCCGTTGACACGCCGGCCTTGCGTGAAACGTCAATTATCGTGGCCATTGCGTCGCGTCATATCGTTGTTGCCTCCCGCATAAACGCAAATGAAAACGTTTACATTCTCATATCTATCATATGAAAACGTTTACATCAAGCATTATCGTTCTGACCGCCAGTCTCCGCGCGGCCCGTCCGGCTGGCTGGCGGCCGCTTCGTGAACAAAGGCATGCAAATCCGCCAATTCATCACGCCCCACTGCCCGCAACAGAACGGCATGATGGAACGCCTGATCCGGTCACTGAAGGAACAGTGCGTTCACCGTCAGCGGTTCGAGAGCCTGGCCCACGCAAGCCGCGCGATTGGCGACTGGATCCAATTCTACAATCACCGGCGCCCGCATCAGGCCCTGGACATGAAAACGCCCACGGAGGCATTCAAATTAGCAGCTTAACCTGAGCAGATTCCGCTGGGTCGATACACGCACGCCAAGGAATCGCCTTGGTCCGTTGCCGTGGACAAAGCAAGAGCAAACGTTGCTTTTGGTATACGCATCCCGGGTAGTGTGATTATCGACCGATTCCGTCACCACAAGGTGTCTGTTGGCACTAATCCTCGCGCAGGAGAACCGCCCAGTGACGATACGCCCTTTGCCTGACAGTGACCTTGCGCGCATCGCGCCGCAGCGCGATGACATCAAGCGAGCGCGCTGTTCATCGAGCCGCGACGCACGCGTGGCCTGACCACTGAAGGTCGCAGATTCGCCTTTTCGATGATGCATGAGCGCATCCGAGTGGCAGATGAGGACTTTGCCGAGGTTCAGTTGACCATCGTGCAGTTCGGCGATCCGTCAGACGGACGCCGGGCAGTCAGGCTCCACACGGATGAGGGCGTCGAACTCTACACCCGTGAGGAGCTCGAACTCACCCGGCGGCCAGTTCGTGGTCCATGCCAAGGCCTTGCCCGGCAAGCCCTAT
>NZ_CFIFWG010000223.1:0-3668 GCF_984466335.1 Roseitalea sp.
TCGCCCCGTCCTTCGGGGCGCATGGTCGGCCCTAGCGCGGCAGAACGCTTTCGCCCATCAGCGCCTCGTCGATGGCGCGCGCCGCCTGCCGGCCCTCGCGGATCGCCCAGACGACCAGCGACTGGCCGCGTCGCGCATCGCCCGCCACATAGAGCTTGTCGACCGACGTCCTGTAGTCGCGGTCATTGGCTTGCACCGAACGGCCGCCGCGGCGGTCCGTGTCCATGGTGATCGTCTCGCCCAGTTCGGCGATCGGGCCGGCGTGCTCGTAAGGTCCGGCAAAGCCGATCGCGATGAAGGCGAGGTCCGCGCGGATGAAGAACTCGGTCCCCACCACCGGCCGGCGCTTCTCGTCCACCTCGCAGCACTTGACGTGGGTCAGCTTGCCGTCCTCGCCGACGAATTCGAGCGTTGCGATCTGGAATTCGCGCGCCGCACCCTCGGCCTGCGAGGACGAGGTGCGCATCTTGGTCGCCCAGAACGGCCAGACCATCAGCTTGTCTTCCTTCTCCGGCGGCTCGGGGCGGATGTCGAGCTGGGTCACCTTGACCGCGCCCTGGCGGAAGGCGGTGCCGATACAGTCGGACGCGGTGTCGCCGCCGCCGACGACGAGCACATGCTTGCCGCCGGCCAGGATCGGAGCGGACGGCCAGGCAACGGAGCCGATGTCCGGCTCCCTGCCGACGCGCTTGTTCTGCTGGACCAGATAGTTCATCGCCGGATGCACGCCATCGAGATCGTCGCCGGGAATGCCCGCATCGCGCGGCCGTTCCGAGCCGCCGCAATAAAGGATCGCGTCGAACTGGGCCTGCAAGTCGGCCACCGTCTTGTCGACGCCCACATGCACGTTCGCGTGGAACGTCACGCCCTCGCCTTCCATCTGCTCGACGCGGCGGTCGATGAAGTGCTTTTCCATCTTGAAGTCGGGAATGCCGTAGCGCATCAGCCCGCCGATCTTCGCCTCGCGCTCGAAGACATGCACATCGTGGCCCGCGCGGCCGAGCTGCTGGGCGGCGGCCATGCCGGCCGGCCCCGAGCCGATCACGGCGATGCGCCTGCCCGTCCTGGTCGCGGGCGGATGGGGACGCACATGGCCCATCTCATAGGCCTTGTCGGCGATGGCCTGCTCGACGGTCTTGATGGCGACGGGCGCGTCTTCCAGATTCAGCGTGCACGCCTCCTCGCACGGCGCAGGGCAGATGCGGCCGGTGAACTCGGGGAAGTTGTTGGTCGAATGCAGGTTGCGGATCGCCTCTTCCCAATTGTCGTTGTAGACCAGATCGTTCCAGTCCGGGATCTGGTTGTGGATCGGGCAGCCCTGCGGTCCGTGGCAATAGGGAATGCCGCAATCCATGCAGCGGGCGGCCTGCTTGGCCACCTCGGCATCCTCCAGCGGAAGCGTGAACTCCCTGAAGTGCCGAATCCGATCCGAGGCCGGCTCGTATTTCGCCACCTGCCGGTCGATTTCCAGAAATCCGGTTACCTTGCCCATTGCCGTTCCAGTCTCACATTGACTTTCTTATTGGTCGCTGCCGCAGTCCCTTGGCTGTGAGGATCGTCAGATGATTGACGAGTATGCCGTAGGACCCAATGAGTTGCCGCGCTGTTTGATGTGCCTCTAGCATCAGGCATTCAGGCCTGATCATAGGGATGATGACAACACCGAATGCCGGCTCGCCATCACGGAATATCAGATCTCCGAAGTCGTAATCGTGCGTGACGACCACACGCTCCTCTCGCATCGAACGTTTCAGAATATCGAGGTCGCGAGCGCCCATGTTTGAGATCGCAATGTCCAATACATCGCAATCGGCTTGTCTCAGGGCATTGATCAGCGACGTGGAAACGCACTCATCGCAGATGAACCGCATCCGGTCACTCAGCAGCAATCACGCGCATATCCGCCAGATAATCGGCAGCAAATGACTGGGCACGATGGACGTCCTCGATGGATATGTTGCGCAGTTCCTCGACAATTGTTTCCGGGGTGAAGCCCATGCCGAGCATGCGCAGCACATGTTCGACGGTGATCCGCGTGCCCTCGAAAGTCGGCTTTCCCATCATCACGCCAGGGTCAGACACAATCTTCTTCGACATGACCGCTCCGTTTCCTTTCCGTTTGGTCAGCTTCATCCCAAAGTCGCTTGTTTACACCAAAAACACAGTCAAGTCCTGGGCCGCGCGCCGGCAAAACCTCAACCCAGCACGACCGCCGTGCCCGACACCGACACCATCAGCATGGTGCCCGAGCCGGCGGTGATGTTCTCATAGTCGATGTCGACGCCCACGACCGCGTTGGCGCCCAGCCTTTCGGCATCGGCGGCCAGTTCGCCAAAGGCGATCTCGCGCGCCTCGCGCAACGATTTCTCGTAAGCCGCCGACCGGCCGCCGACAATGTCGCGAATGCCCGCCATGAAGTCGCGGAAAATGTTCGCGCCCAAAATCGCCTCGCCGGTGACGATGCCTCTGTAGGCTGCGATCTGCCGGCCCTGCACGGTATTGGTGGTGGTGATGATCATCGTCTCACTCGGCCGCCATGCCCATGCGCATGCGTTCCATTTCCTCAAGCGCGCGCCGGTACTCGACCGGCATGACCTTGCGGAAGCTGGGCCGGTACGTCTCCCAATTGTCCAGGATATCGGCCGCCCGCGTCGAGCCCGTATGGGCCCTGTGCTTGGCGATGAGCTGGAACAGGCGCTCCTGGTCGTGCCGGGTCATGTCGCCGGAGACGTCGACGCGCCCCTTGTGCATCAGGTCGCCGCCGTGATGGTGCAGCTTTTCGAGGATGTCGTCCTCCTCGGGCACCGGCTCCAGTTCGACCATGGCCATGTTGCAGCGCGTCTCGAACGTGCCGTCCTCGTCGAGCACATAGGCGACGCCCCCGCTCATGCCGGCGGCGAAGTTGCGGCCCGTCTCGCCGATGACGACGACCACGCCGCCGGTCATATATTCGCAGCCATGATCGCCCACGCCCTCGACCACGGTGATGGCGCCCGAATTGCGCACCGCGAAGCGCTCGCCGGCGACACCTCGGAAATAAGCCTCGCCATGGATCGCGCCGTAGAGCACGGTGTTGCCGACGATGATCGAGCGCTCGGCGACGATGCGCGCATCGTCCGGCGGACGCACGATGATCCGGCCTCCCGAAAGGCCCTTGCCGACATAGTCGTTGCCGTCGCCAATCAGATCAAACGTCACGCCCGCCGCAAGGAACGCGCCGAAAGACTGGCCGGCCGTGCCGGTGAAGGTGACCGAGATCGTGTCCTCGCGCAGCCCCTTGTGGCCGAACCGTCTGGCCACCTCGCCCGACAGCATGGCGCCTGCCGTCCGATCGGTGTTCCTGATCGGCACGGCGATCGTGACCGGCTGGCGGCGCTCCAGCGCCGGCTCGGCTTCCGCAATCAGTTTGCGGTCGACAATGTCCTCGATCGGATGGTCCTGCCGCCGCGTCCAGCGGATCGCCTCCTTGGGCGCTTCGGGCTTGTGGAAGATGCCGGAGAAATCGAGCCCGCGCGCCTTCCAATGGTCGATCAGCGGCTTTTGTTCGAGCCGGTCGCTCTGTCCGATGATTTCGTTGAGCGCGCGCGCGCCCATGGCAGCCAGAAGCGCGCGGATTTCCTCGGCCACATAGAAGAAATAGTTTATCACATGCTCGGGCGCGCCCTTGA
>NZ_CFIFWG010000224.1:0-3632 GCF_984466335.1 Roseitalea sp.
ATCCTGGATCGCGACGATCGCGTCGGTCGCCATCAGTTCGAGGCAGGCTTCGAGCAGGCACTTTTCGGTGAACGGGTCGCCCACCTGCACGGTGGGGCGCTTCTCCTCGATCGTGTCGTCGAACTCGGCGGACGCCATGGTGGCGCCGCCGACGCCGTCGCGGCCGGTCTTGGCGCCGAGATAAACGATCGGCAGGCCGACGCCCTCGGCCTTCGACAGGAAGATCGCGTCGGTGTCGGCGATGCCCGCCGCGAACGCGTTGACCAGGCAATTGCCGTTGTAGCGGGCGTCGAATTCCAGTTCGCCGCCGACCGTCGGCACGCCGAACGCGTTGCCATAACCGCCGATGCCCGAGACGACGCCGGCCAGAAGATGCCGCGTCCTGGGGTGGTCCGGTTCGCCGAAGCGCAGCGCGTTCATCGCCGCGACCGGCCGCGCGCCCATGGTGAAGACGTCCCGCAATATGCCGCCCACGCCCGTCGCCGCCCCCTGATAGGGCTCGATGTAGGAGGGGTGGTTGTGGCTTTCCATCTTGAAGACGACGCACTGTCCGTCGCCGATGTCGACGACGCCGGCATTCTCGCCGGGGCCGTGGATCACCCGAGGACCGGTGGTCGGCAGGGTGCGCAGCCATTTCTTCGAGGATTTGTACGAGCAGTGCTCGTTCCACATGGCCGAGAAGATGCCCAGTTCGGTAAAGCTCGGCGCGCGGCCGATCAGTTCGAGGATCCGGTCATATTCGTCGGGCTTGAGCCCGTGCGCCTCGATCAGTTCGGGCGTGATGGGAACGGTGTCGGGTATGGTCATGGCCGGTGTTTAGATCAGGCCTGGATGCTTTTGAAGCCGGTCGGCACGCGCGATCACAGCCGATCTGCGCTTTCCACGGTCTCAGCGCGCCCCCAGATAGGTCCAGCCTCGCAGCAGCGCCTCCATCGGCCCGCGCTCGAACCGCGCGCGCCAGAGGCTGGAAAAGGCGATCGAAAAAAGCGCCACACCGAAGGCGATGGCGGTGCTTCCGGCCGCGCCGACCGTTCCGAACAGGCCGACCCCGTAGCCGTTGAAGATCAGCGAGAACAAAAGGCCCTGCATCAGATAGGCGGTCAGCGTCGCCGTGCCGCCGCGGGCCGCAAAGGTCTGGATCGCGCCGGCGGGCCGCTCGGCCCATCTGGCGACCAGGCCGATATAGCCGGCACTCGCAAACGGGCTGAACACGGTGATCAGGAGCAGGCCGAACATGAACGCGTTCATGACCTGGTTTTCCGCCTTTATCATCACCCATGCGCCGAGCACGCTGCCGATCACCCCGATCGGCAGGAACAGGCGCCGCGACCGGCGCCAGATCGGCGCGGACGGATCGGCGATGACGCCGCCGCGTACCGCGGCCAGGCCGAACAGGAAGAAGGACAGGGCGCCGAAGCCCTGCATGAGCAGGCCGAAGACGACGATCTCGCTCCATTCCGCAAGGCGCAACACGACCGTTTCGGCGAAGGTTCCGGCGCCGAAGACGGCCAGTGCGTGGTCGGCGGACTGCTGCATCGTCGCCAGTTCCTGCGCCATCACGTCCGGCGCGAAGGCGTTTCCGGCCCAGATAAGGGCGGCGAAACCGGCCATGATGAACAGTTGGATCACATAGATGCCGACCGCCCAGCGGATCAGCGTCCGCGCGCCGGCGCTGCGGAACAGGAACAAGATGGTGCCGAGCACCGCGTAGATCATCAAAATGTCGCCCTGAAAGAGCAGGGCGGCGTGCAGGAGCCCCAGCCCGGCAAGACCGGCGATGCGACGCCAATATGCGCCGCCGAAGCTTCTGCCGCGCCGTTCGGCCGATCCGATCTGATAGGCGAAGCCGACGCCGAACATGAACGCGAACAGCGTATAGGACTTGTAGAGAAAAAGGGCGCTGACGAGAAAGTGCGCCGCCCTGTCCGTGCCGGTCTCCAGCCCGCCGCCATAATAGCCGGTCGTCGCCGGCCAGGCCATATAGCCGACATTGACCAGCGCGATGCCGACAAGCGCGACGGCGCGGGTCAGGTCGGGCAGGACCTGCCGGCCGCTGGCCTTGTTCTCCGTCTGATAGTCCATGTCCCTTGCCTCATCCGGACGCGCTCCTGAACGCCCGCCTCGCCGTTCGGCCGATGATTGCCGCGATGCAGACAGGTGTGCGGCAGCGCGCGGAAAAGGCGCGCGGCGCAATTGGCGCAAAAAAGCGCGGGCCGCTCAATTGTAGCTGTGATAGACGGCGGGGCCGGCATCGAGCAGGCGGCGCAGGCGCCGCGCGCCGGTCTCCAGCGTCTCCATGTCCTTTGCCAGCGCCGCAAAGGCGATCCGCACGCCGTGGAAGCGGTGGTCGCCGCGCCCGGCCTTGAACTCGTCCTCGTCGTCGATCCGTACCTTCTCCTCGTAGGCGGCGGCCTTGAACGTGCCCGAAAGCCAGGGCTCGGGCAGCTTCAGCCAGGCAAAGGGCGTGTGATCCCGAATACGGATGTCGCAGCCTTCGAAGATCGCGCGCATAAGGACGACGCGCCGGGCGATCTCGTCGCGCACGCGGGCGCGCACGGCCGCCGCCGCGCCGGAATTGACCATGCGGGCCGCCAGTTCGCTGAGCAGATAGCTCGAACCGCCCGACAGCATCTTCTGGGCCGACCAGACGCGCGCGGTCATGTGCGGCGGGGTGGCCACCCAGCCGGCGCGCAGGCCCGCCGCGACAGCCTTGGACAGGCCGGAGATATGGAAGGTGATGTCGGGCGCGATCGCCGCGATCGGCGCGTGCGGATCGGGCGTGACGCTTGAGTAGAGATTGTCCTCGATGATCATCACGTTGAAGCGGCGCGCGATGTCGACGATCGCCTCGCGCCGTTCGGGCGCGAGCGCGCATGTCAGCGGATTGTGCACCGCCGGCATCAGGAACAGGAGCCTTGGGTGCTGCTGCGCGCACACATTCTCGAACGCCTCGGGCAGGATGCCGTTCTCGTCGATCGCCACGCTGACCGCACCGCGTCCGATCAGTTGCGCGCTGCGCGGCGCGCCCGCATAGGTCAGCGCCTCGCAGGCGATCCGGTCGCCGGGATTGGTGGCCGCCGCGATGATCGCCATGAGCGCCCCTTGCGCGCCCGAGGCGGGCAGGACGGACCGCTCGTCCGGACGCCAGCCGCCGCCGACGGCGATCCAGTCGGCGCCGGCGCGACGCCAGTCCGGTTCGATGGCGCGGATATAGTCGGCCATCGCGTCATCGGTGCAGCGGGCGGCTTCGGCGAGCAGCGGCCGCATCTCGGCGGAGCCCGCATCGCTGAAGGCGGCCGAGGAATCGAACCGGATCACGTCCGAGCGCGTTTCCTCCAGGCCGCCGGGAATGCGCAGCGTCATGGGCATTTGCTGATGATGGGCCCCCGTATTGTTGCCGGCGACGAACGTGCCGCGGCCGACCTCGCCATTCACCAGGCCGCGCTCGCGAACCACGGCATAGGCGCGACTGACCGTTCCCACGGTAACGCCGATGTCGAAGGCCAGATTGCGCTGCGGCGGCAGCTTGGCGCCCGATGGCAGGGCACCCGATTCGATGTCCTTTTGAATATGGTTCGCCAGTTCCAGATAAAGCGGGCCGGCATGGCCGGAAAGGTCGGGAAGCCAATTTG
>NZ_CFIFWG010000225.1:0-3315 GCF_984466335.1 Roseitalea sp.
GCGGTGTTTTCCTCGCCGCGGCGAAAAACCCTGTCCATCAATCCGCTCCCATCTAGAGACAAACCGCTCTACGCACAGTGGGCGGGCTGGCGGGCGTCCACGGCATCGGCGATGAAGTCGATGATCTCATGCATATGCGCCTCGATCGGGCGGCCCTTCTTGACCTCTTCCTTCAAGCCTTCGAGCGCGAAGACGAAAATGCGGGCGACCGTGTCGGCGTCGGCATTGAACCGGGCGAGATCCGCAAGCCCGTCATGCTCGGCCCGCGTCAACGCCTCGGCGATCACATCGGTCAGCGTGCCGGTCCAGATCTCGCTGATGTCGCTGGCGATCTCGTCGCTGATGCCCATCAGTTCCTGGCCGTGCGCGGTCCGTTCGATGAACCGGTGCATCTCCAGGATCGACCGCTCCATGGCGTGGCGGAGCTTGTCGCGGAAGGTGCCGCTCACCGCAAAGCCGGCGCGCGCCTCGGCGGCCGCGTTCGCCATCATGGCTTCGGCCAGCCCGCGGAATATTTCCGTTTTGTTTTTGAATACATGATAAAGGGCCGGCCTCGACATGCCGGCCCCGCGCGCAATGTCATCCATCGATGTCTTGCGGAAGCCGTAGGTGACGAACACCTCCAGCGCCGCCTGCAAGATGGTCCCGCGCTTGTCGTCTGGACAGAAGTGAAGCATGGTGTATTGACTTTATGACATTTTTCGTTATTTTGTCAAATTGTCAAACAGGGGTTTCAAACCGGTTTCGCAATCGCCATTTCCCAAACCCGTATATTGAGTGTGTCGCGGTCCAAGGCAGCCTTGGGCGCGTAGTGCAGATCGAGGGCTCGCAAGGGAGCCCACAAACCTTAGAGCGTTCCGTCATGAGATTGAATCAATTTTGCTTGTCGGCCTTCTTGGCTCAAATCCGGTGGTCTTCGGATCGGGCATATACCGATACGCTCCTCGCCAAAAGCCTTGGCCTTGATCCGAATCGGCCCGGCGGAATGGCTCAAGCCCATTACAGAACGCTATAGCTGGGTCTTCCAATGAAAGCGCATCGCTATGCGGCGATTTTGGTGTTCATCGCATCGGCCGCCTGGGTCCTGACGGGTGATTTCTCATTTGTCGGAAGCGCCACCGGCCAGGATGAGGCCGCCGGGACAGCCGAGGCCGTTTCCGCCGAGCCGCGCGCCGTCCAGTCGGTGGCCGTTGCCACGATACCGAGCGTCGATCACGCCCGCACCGTGCGGGTTTCGGGCACAACGCAGGCGGACAAGCAAACGCACATCACCGCCCGGGCCGACGGCATCATCGCCGAACTGCTCGTCGAACAGGGCGATCTTGTCGCGGAAGGCCAGGTGATCGCCCGCATCGCGCCGGAGGGTCGCGATGCCGCCGCGCGCAGCGCGGCGGCATCGCTCGAACAGGCACGCGCCGAATTCGCCGCCCGCGCGCAACTGGTCGACCGGGGCACGCTGCCGCGATTGCAGCTCGACCAGCAGCGCTCGGCCCTGCGCCTGGCGGAAAGCCGGCACGAGGCCGCCGTGGCCGAACTCGACCGGCTCGAAATCACGGCGCCCTTTGGCGGCATCGTCGATGAGGTGACGGTCGAGCAGGGCGGCTCGGTCGACAAGGGCACGCCGGTCGCGCATCTGATGTCGCTCGATCCGATCGTCGGCGTCGGCGAGGTCAATGAAAGCGATCTGCGCACGATCGCCGTCGGCGGCATGGCGCAGATGCGCCTCGTGACCGGCGAGACGATCGATGCGACGATCCGGCACATCAGCCGGCAGGCGCAGTCCTCGACGCGGACCTTCACCGTCGAGGTCGTCGCGGCGAACCCCGATCTGTCGGTGCCGGCAGGCATGACCGCCGAGATCCTTCTGCGCGGCGCGCCGGTCGTCGCCACGCCGGTGCCGCGCTCGATCATCACGCTCGACGATACGGGCGAACTGGGCGTGCGCGCGGTCGGTGACGACGACCGGGTCGTCTTCTTTCCCATCGACCTGGTCGACGATTCGACCGATGCGCTTCTGCTCGGCGGCATCCCCCCCGGAGCGCGGGTGATCGTGGTGGGCCAGAACCTTGTCGGCGACGGACAGACGGTGAAGCCGGTCGAGGCCGACAGCGCGGTGATCGAGCGCCTGATCGCGGAAGCCACGGGCGGAGCGGCAAGCCGATGATGGGATTTCTCGAACTCGCCGTTCGCAATGCGCGGCTGACCATCGTCACCCTGGCGTTCTTCCTGGTCGCCGGAGCGCTGGCCTATGTCGCCATTCCCAAGGAGGCCGAACCGGATATCCAGTTCCCGGTGGTCTATGTGGGCCTGTCCCTTTCGGGCGTGTCGCCGGAGGATGCCGAGCGGATGCTGATCCGGCCGCTTGAGGCGGAACTGGCCAACATCAAGGGCGTCGACACGATGACGGCCAGCGCCTATCAGGGCGGCGGCAACATCGTGGTCGAATTCGATCCCAGCGCGAACCTTGCGACCGCGCTTGAGGACGTGCGGACCGAGGTCGATCAGATCAAGGGCGAGTTTCCCGCCGGCACGGAGGAGCCGGCCGTCGTCGAGGTCAACATATCCGAGTTCCCGGTTCTGGTCGTCACCCTGTCGGGTGATGCACCCGAGCGCGTCCTGACGCGTGCGGCCAAGGCGCTTCGCGACCAGATCGAGGAGGTGAACGGCGTCCTGGATGCCCAGATGCAGGGCGCGCGCGACGAGCAGGTCGACGTGATCATCGATCCGGTCAAGCTGTCCTCCTACAATCTGCAACTCGATGCGCTGGTGGGCGGGGTCGCGGCCAACAACCGCCTCGTGGCGGCCGGTACGCTCCAGGGCGATCAGGGCCAGTATGCGGTCAAGGTGCCGGCGCTGATCGAAACGGTCGAGGACATCGCCAACCTTCCCATCGCGGTCAGCGGCAATGCCGTCGTCCGGGCGCGCGATCTGGCCACGATCCGCAACACGTTCGAGGATCGCCAGACGGTCGCGCGGCTGAACGGCAAGCCGGCCATCGCCATCGAAGTGTCCAAGCGCGCCGGCGCCAACCTGATCGAGACGGTCGACGCGGTAAGGGCCCGGACCGAAGCCTTCAAGGCGCAATTGCCGCCGGGCGTCGAGATCACCTTCTCGCAGGACCGTTCCGAGGAAATCCGCACCCTGCTCGCCGATCTCCAGAACTCGGTGCTGACGGCGGTGATCCTCGTCTTCATCGTGATCCTGTTCTATCTGGGGTTCCGCTCGTCGCTGCTGATCGGCCTTGCCATACCGACCTCGTTCCTGATGGGAATCCTGTTCCTGTCGCTGGCCGGCTACACGGTGAACCTGGTCGTC
>NZ_CFIFWG010000225.1:3325-3540 GCF_984466335.1 Roseitalea sp.
GTCCTGTTCAGCCTGATCCTGGCGGTGGGAATGCTGGTCGACGACGCGATCATCGTCACCGAATATGCCGAGCGGCGCATGGCCGAGGGCGTGGCCGCGCCGCCGGCCTTCGCCGAGGCCGCCCGGCGCATGTTCGGCCCCGTCGTCGTTTCGACGCTGACGCGCATCGCCGCCTTCTCGCCGCTTTTGTTCTGGCCCGGCATCGTGGGCGAGTT
>NZ_CFIFWG010000226.1:0-3532 GCF_984466335.1 Roseitalea sp.
GACGGCCAGGATGCGGTCGAACACGGTGGGGCCGATCGCGGCGCGGGCGAGCGCGGCCTGACCATGCGCGCGGGCCGGCGCGATGCGCGCCTCAAGGCGCCGCCGACGCGCAACTGGCAGGGGCGGTGGCCGAAGACACCCGGCCGGCTGCTCGGAACGTCGCTGATCCGGCTCTATCAGCTCACCCTTTCGGGCTTTGTCGGCAACACCTGCCGGCACCTGCCCACCTGCTCGGAATATGGCTATGAGGCGATCGCGCGCCACGGGCTCCTGACCGGCGCGATCCTGACGGCGCGGCGGGTCGGGCGGTGCGGACCACTGGGCACGTCGGGCATCGACAACGTGCCCGAAACGGTGGCCGGTCCGCTTGCGGCCCTGCGCCGCCGAGACAAGGGAGGGCCATAGCCCAAGCATCGTTTCTATTTGCGCGCGAAGCGGCTAGTGTCCCGAATCTGAAGTTCGCTTCGTTACGCGGCATGCTCCGTACGAACTTCAGATTCGATCAGGACACGAGCAGGTCTTTGATTCTGGTGTGGTTTATGGATTTGAAGTGCGTTCAGGAGCGTGCCGCGAACACTGTAGCGAACTTCAAATCCACCACACGAGAGCATCCGCATGACGGGGCGTCGCGGCCCGTTCTTCCCGCGCAAGGACAAGGCCCGACAAGCGGAGCGGCCCGGCATGGCCAGTCAAGAACAGACGACATCGTCCGAGCCGGTCGGTCCGGCCGTTTACGCCGAGGGCGGCATGATCCTGCCCGATTTTCTCGACCGGGTGACCGCCGCGCTGACCCTTGGGGACATGACCCCGCTCGCCGAACTGACCGCGCCGCTGCACGAATCGGAACTGGCCGACCTGATCGCGGCGCTGGAGCCGGCCGAACGGCAGGAACTGGTCGCGCTCCTTGGCGACCATTTCGACTATTCGGCGCTGACCCATGTGGACGAGGCGATCCGGCTGGAGATCGTCACCGTCCTGCCCAACGAGCAGATCGCGCTCGCCCTTCAGGAACTGGACAGCGACGATGCGGTCTACATCCTCGAAGACATGGACGAGGGCGAGCAGGCCGACATCCTCGCGCGCATCCCGTTCACCGAGCGCATCCGCCTGCGCCGCGCGCTCGACTGTCCCGAGGACAGCGCGGGCCGGCGCATGCAGGCCGAGTTCGTCGCCGTGCCGCCCTACTGGAACGTGGGGCAGACGATCGACTATCTGCGCGACAATGCCGACCTGCCGGACCGGTTCAGCCAGATCTTCGTGATCGACCCGACCTTCCGGCTCGTGGGCGCCGTCGACCTCGACCGCATCCTGCGCGAGCAGCGCGCGGCGCCCATCGAGGACATCATGCGCGAGACGCGCCATGCCGTTCCCGCCGAGATGGACCAGGAGGAGGCGGCCAAGATCTTCGAGCGCTACGACCTGCTGTCGGCGGCCGTCGTCGACGAGAACGAGCGCCTTGTCGGCGTTTTAACCATCGACGACGTGGTCGACGTCATTCACGAGGAGGCGGAAGAGGACATTTTGCGCCTGGGCGGCGTCGGCGACGAGGAGCTGTCGGACAGCGTCATCGACACGGCCAAGGGGCGCTGGACCTGGCTGACCGTCAATCTGGGCACCGCGATCCTGGCTTCGGCGGTAATCGGGCTGTTCGATGCGACCATCGAGCAGATGGTGGCGCTGGCCGTTCTGATGCCGATCGTCGCCTCGATGGGCGGCAATGCCGGCACGCAGACCATGACCGTGACCGTGCGCGCGCTCGCCACGCGCGATCTGGACATCTACAATGCGGGCCGCACCATCCGCCGCGAACTGCTGGTGGGCCTGCTCAACGGCGCGGTCTTCGCCCTGATGATCGGCATCGTCGCCTCGCTGTGGTTCTGGACGCCGGGCCTGGGCATCGTCATCGCCATGGCCATGGTCATCAACATGCTGTCGGCGGCGTTCGCCGGCATCTTCGTGCCGCTGATTCTCGACAGGCTCGGCGCCGATCCGGCGGTGGCGTCCAGCGTGTTCGTGACGACGGTGACCGATGTGGTCGGCTTCTTTGCCTTTTTGGGCCTGGCCGCGATATGGTTCGGCATCTGACCGGCGGGGAGACCTTCCGAAAATTGACTTTTACGTAAGAGTTTTTAAACTGTATCGATTGAAATCAGGAGCCGGTGCGCGTCCGCGCCCGGAAAGCGGATGCGCGAATTCTACACGATCACCGAACTGACGCGCGAGTTCGGCGTCTCGACGCGAACGCTTCGTTTCTATGAGGACGAGGGGCTGATCTCACCCGTCCGGCGCGGCAGGACCCGGCTGTTCCGGCCCGGCGACCGGCATCTGATCAAGCAGATCATGCGCGGCAAGCGGCTGGGCTTTTCGATCGCCGAGATCCGCGAAATCATCCAGATGTACCGCGAGGAGCCGGGCGAGGCGGGCCAGATGCGCGCGATCATCGCGCGCGTCGACGAAAAGCGCGCCGAACTGCGCCAGAAGCGCAAGGACATCGAGGACACGCTGGCCGAACTCGACCAGGTCGAGGAGAATTGCGTCAACCGGCTGGCCGAACTGCGCGTTGCGTCCTGAACGGCCCCAACCTGTCACAGCCAGCGGTTCACCGTCTTCGTATAGTCGCGATAGGTCTTGCCGAAGCGCGCTTCCAGATGCGCCTCCTCGCGCTCGATGGCCAGCTTGCGCGTCGCCAGACCGTCAAGGGGCGCGAGCAGCACAAGCCACCAATTGCCGACGAACAGGCCGAGCCCGGCGATCAGCATCATGTTGGCCAGATAGATCGGGTTGCGGCTGAACCGGAAGATACCTCCGGTGACGAGGCGCTCGGCGCGCCTGTGCGGCAGGATTGTCGTCCTGGCCGCGGCCATGGTGCGCATGGCGGCGATATCGACGAGCAGCGCGACGATGACGATCACGGCTCCGAGCCCGGCAAGCAGGTCGCCCATCGCGCCGGCGGGCCGCCCGAGCGGCACGAGCCGTTCAAGGGCAAATCCCAGCCCGACAAAGCCGATCAGCAGGATCGGCGGCCAGGGGATCGTGCTCGGGCAGTCCTCGGGATGGGAGCGGTCTGTCATCGGCTGGTCCCGTTGCCGGTCATGCCGGCCTCGAACGCACATTGCGCGATGATCGCGGCGGTCTCAAGATCGGTTTGCGCAAGGCCCGGATCGATCGTCATGGCGCAGGCGTGTCTCCCGGCCTGCTGGCTGCCCCGCTGCCGCGCCGGGCGCAGTAGAGCCCTAACACGATCAACGCCAGCGCGACGGCTACCTTGAGTTGTAGCTCTTCGCCAAGCAACAGGAAGCCGAGCAGCACGCCGAAGGGCGGAAGCATGTAGATCGACAGCGCGAAGGTGGAAAAGCCGATCGTCCTGATAAGCTGGTAGCGCATCACATAGGCCAGACCCGTCGGAAACGCGCCCAGAAAGATCAGCGCCCAAAGGGCGTTCCGGTCGGGCATGACGTCCGGCACGCCGTCGACGATCAGGGCGGCGCAGATCAGGATGACCGCGCTGATGCAGAGCGTCAGGAAGGCGAGC
>NZ_CFIFWG010000227.1:0-3351 GCF_984466335.1 Roseitalea sp.
GCCAATATCTTCCTGTTCGAGAACGGCATGCACGTTCTTGTCGGCCGCGATCTGGGCGAGCCGGAGCGCTTCCAGGTCATCGTCCGGCGCGCCCTGGTTCTCGCGCTCGGCCTGATGGCGCTGGGCGGCCTCCTGATCTGGTTCTTCATCGGCCGGCGCGCGCTCAGGCGGATCGACGCCGTGTCGGCGGCGAGCGCGGGCATCGTCGCCGGCGATCTGGGCCGCCGTCTGCCGGTGACGGCCGCCGGCGACGAGTTCGACCGGCTCTCTGCGAGCCTGAACGCCATGCTGGGGCGCATCGAGACGCTCAATGACGGGCTGCGCGAGGTCTCCGATTCGATCGCCCACGATCTGAAGACGCCCTTGACGCGGCTGCGCAACCGCGCCGAGCAGGCGCTGCGCGGGCGCGACGGCGAGGCCGGCTATCGCGACGCGCTCGAAGACATGATCGGCGAGGCGGACCAGCTCATCGGCGTCTTCAACGCCATGCTTCAGATTTCGCGCGTGGAGGCCGGCTATACCCGCTTCACGCCCGCCCCGGTCGACCTTGCCGCCGTGGCCGCGGAACTGGCCGAACTTTACGAGCCGCTGGTCGAGGACGCGGGCGGGCATCTGGACAACAGGGCGTCCGGCCCGCTCGTCGTCGACGGCAATCGCGAACTGATCGGCCAGGCGGTGACCAACCTGATCGACAACGCGCTCAAATACGGCCTGGGGGCCGGAGGCGGCACGGTGATGCTCGACGGCCGGGCCGACGTGGCGGGCGGGCGCGTGGAGCTTCTTGTCTGCGATGATGGCGACGGCATCGCCCAGGCCGACCGCGAACGCGCGATCCGCCGCTTCGAGCGGCTCGACGAAAGCCGCACCGCGCCCGGTTCCGGCCTCGGCCTGTCGCTGGTCGATGCGATCATGCGCCAGCATGGCGGCGAACTGCGCCTTGAGGACAACGAGCCCGGCCTGTGCGCGGTGCTGTCCTTTCCCGCCGCCGGGCCGTAGGCACGGCTTCCACGCGGCGTCATTCGGCGCTAGAGCGGTTTGTCTTTAGATGGGAGCGGATTGATGGACAGGATTTTTCGCCGCGGCGAGGAAAACACCGCGGCGCGATCCGACGATCGCGCGAGGCTCTTGACGACGCCGCCGGCGGAAAAGACGTCCAAGCCGGAGGCCGGCAACCGATTGACATCAGATGATGGCCGCACATCGCCCGCGCTTGGTCTTTTGCGCTCTGGACGGCGTTGCGCGCGCCTTGCGGTGCCCGCACCGCGTCGTCCCGCGCGCCTTGCCAGATCACAAAATCCCGGCGCTCAGACGATGCCAGCTAAAGACAAACCGCTCTAGGTCCCGGTGGACGCTTTCATCGAGACCGAAATGTCCAAAGCCGCCCGCCAGACGACCGCCCCCGCCGTCCCCCGCGCCATCGCCGCCGTCGACCCGGAGGCCGCCGAGACCTGCCGCCGCGCGCTGATCGAGGCGGCGCGGAAGTCCGGCGATGCCGGCCTGGCCGATGCGCTCGGGGGCGGCGCAGACCCGTGGGCCGAATTCCTCGTCGGCGTCGGCACCAACGCGCCGTTCCTGGCCGGCGCCATGCGGCGCCATATCGGCCGTCTTGCCGGCTTGCCCGAACTGTCCGTCGCGGCCGTCATCGATGACGCCATCGCGGCCATGGACGAACTGGCCCGGACGGCGGCCCCGGCCGAACTCTGCGAGCAGGATCTGTCCCAGCGCCTGCGGATGCTCAAGAGCGAGGCGCACCTGTTCATCGCGCTGGGCGATCTTTCCGGCGCCCATGCGGTCGAACGGACCACCATGTTCCTGTCGCGGCTGGCCGAGGCGGCGCTGAACGCAGCCGTCAACTGGCTTCTGCGCGACCTGCACGACAGGGGCAGGCTGGCCCTTTCGGATGTGAACGAGCCCGCGGCCGGCTCGGGTCTGATCGTGCTCGCCATGGGCAAGCTCGGCGCGTTCGAACTGAACTATTCCTCCGACATCGACCTGATCGTCTTTTTCGAGCACGAACCGCCCGGCCTGACATGGGCCGAACCCTCCGAAGCGGGCGACACCTTGTCAAGGATGCTGCGCCGGCTGATCCGCATCATGGGCGAGCGGACGGGCGAGGGCTATGTCTTCCGCACCGATCTGCGGCTGCGGCCCGATCCGGGCGCCATGCCGCTCGCCATCGCGGTGGACGCGGCGCTGGCCTATTATGAGGCGCGCGGCCAGAACTGGGAGCGCGCCGCGCTGATCAAGGCGCGGCCCGTCGCCGGCGACCGCGTCGCGGGGGAGGGGTTTCTCGCCCGGCTCGCCCCCTTCATCTGGCGCAAATATCTCGACTATGCCGCGATCGCCGACGTGCAGTCGATCAAGCGCCAGATCCATGCCCACAAGGGCCATGGCCGCATCGCCATCGAAGGGCACAATGTGAAGCTCGGCCGCGGCGGCATCCGCGAGATCGAGTTCTTCGTGCAGACCCAGCAGCTCATCGCCGGCGGCCGCGCGCCGCACCTGCGCGACCGGCGCACGCTGGACATGCTCGCCCGCTTCGCCGCCGATGGCTGGATCGCCGATGCCGTGCGCGACGAACTGGGCGGGGCCTACAGGTTCCTGCGCCGCGTCGAGCATGTGGTGCAGATGGTCGGTGACGAGCAGACCCACATGCTGCCCGAAACCCACGCGGGGATGGCGGCCGTCGCCGCGCTCATGGGCCATGCGGACAAGGACGATTTCCGCCTGCGCCTGCGCGGGCACCTGGTCGCCGTCGAACGTCATTTCGGCGAATTGTTCCGGGAGGGCGAGACGCTGGCCGCCACGGCCGGCAACCTGTCGTTCACCGGCGACGATCCCGATCCGGACACGCTGACCACGCTGTCACAGCTTGGCTTCGGGCGCCCGGCGGACATGTGGGGCGTGATCCGCACCTGGCATTTCGGCCGCTATGGCGCGCTCCAGTCCCAAAAGGCGCGCGAGCGGCTGACCGACATCACCCCCGCGCTGCTCGAAGCGTTCGCGGCGACCGGCCGGCCCGACGAAGCGCTTCTGCGTTTCGATTCGTTTCTCAAGGGTTTGCCGGCGGGCATTCAACTGTTTTCGATGCTCGATTCCAACCGGCACCTGCTGTCGCTGCTGATGACGATCCTGTCGGCCGCCCCGCGCCTGTCCGAGATCATCACCCGGCGGCCGCTCGTGTTCGACGGCATGCTCGACCCGGCCTTCTACGAGGGCCTTCCGGACCGGGAGGAACTGGCCTCCAGCCTGACCGGCTTTCTGGGCGATGCGCGCCTTTACGAGGACCGGCTCGACCGGCTGCGCATCTTCGCCGCCGAGCAGCGCTTCCTGGTCGGCGTCCGCTTCCTG
>NZ_CFIFWG010000228.1:0-3310 GCF_984466335.1 Roseitalea sp.
TTTCTCGAAAAAGATGACATTGAGCGAAGAGCTAAGCACGGGTGTCCCTCCATTCGGGTACGGTTTTCGCCGCGCGCAGACTTGCCCGGTCGCAACGGCGTTTCCTTGATTGGTATCAAGGGCTCGCGGTCCGCCACGCCTATGCTGGACGGTGTTGACAGGCAGCGGAGACGATGATGGACGAGGCGGCGCTGAAGGCACTGCATGAATGGCTAGAAGCCGCCGAGAGCTTCGATGAGGCGATGGCCGAGGCGGGCGCCGCCATGCTCGCCGAGGTGCCCGGCGGCGCGATCGAGACATCCGCGGCCAAGGCGATGCTGCTGGAAGGGTTGGACGGTGTGCTCGCCATTGTCGGGCGGGCCTTTGCCGGCTGGGCGCTGTCGTTCGACGGCCATGCCAGCGCGCACAAGAACACGATGTGGCGCTGCACGCTCAAGGAAACGCGCGGGCCCGACGACGACCAGATCGTCGGCATCGGCAATGCCCGTTCGATGCGGCAGGCGCTGCTGGCGGCCGTCGCGCACATTCAGAAGATGCGCAAGGCAGGCTACCGATAGCGCCAAACCCTATTGGACGTCCTCGACCTCGACCTTTTCGCCAGACACCTTCTGGGCGAGCGCGGCCTCCATGAACGGGTCGAGCGCGCCGTCGAGCACGTCGGACGGCGCGGTGGATTCGGTGCCGGTGCGCAGATCCTTCACAAGCTGATAGGGCTGCAACACGTAGGAACGAATCTGGTGGCCCCAGCCGATGTCGCTCTTTCCCTCATGGGCCGAGGCGGCCGCCTCCTCGCGCTTTTTCATCTCAAGGTCATAAAGGCGCGCCCGGAGCGCCTTCATCGCGTTGGCGCGGTTCTGGTGCTGCGACTTTTCCGACGAGGTCACGACGATGCCGGTGGGGTGGTGCGTGATGCGCACGGCCGAATCGGTGGTGTTGACGTGCTGGCCGCCGGCCCCGGACGACCGGTAGGTGTCGACGCGGATGTCCTTGTCGGCGATCTCGATCTCGATATCGTCGTCGATCACCGGATAGACGCCGACCGTCGAAAACGAGGTGTGACGGCGAGCGTTGGAATCATAGGGGCTGATGCGCACCAGGCGGTGCACGCCCGTCTCTGTCTTCAGCCAGCCATGGGCGTTGTGGCCCTTGACCAGCAGCGTCGCCGACTTGACGCCCGCCTCCTCGCCGGCGGAGAATTCCTGCAACTCGACCTTGAAGCCGCGCCGCTCGGCCCAGCGCGTGTACATGCGCAGCAGCATGTTCGCCCAATCCTGGCTCTCGGTGCCGCCGGCGCCCGAATGGATTTCGACATAGGTGTCGCTGCGGTCCATCTCGCCCGAAAGCAGCGCGTCGATCTGGCGCTTGTCGATCTGCGTTTCGAGATCGCGGATCGCCTGTTCGGCCTCGGCGAGGGTCTCGGCATCGTCCTCGGCCTCGGCCAGTTCGATCAGCTCGACATTGTCGTCGAGCGCCCGGTCAAAGCCGGTGATCGCGGTGATCATCTCTTCGAGCCGCTGGCGCTCCTGCATCAGCTTCTGCGCTTCGGCCGGATCGCTCCAAAGGTCGGGGTCCTCGGCGCGGGCATTGAGATAGTCGAGCCGCTTTACGGACGCATCCCAGTCAAAGATGCCTCCTCAGCAGGGCTATGGCCTGCCTGATGCTGTCGATAAGGGTCGCGATTTCAGCGCGCATGGGAGGCGATCCGGTCCTTGCCGAGGGTGGGTGGCGGCGCGCCGGAACAAGGCCGGCGCGGTCGCGGACACTTAGGGGCCTTACAGGGGTCTGTAAAGCCCGCCGGTCAGAACAGGCCGCCCGAGCCGCTCTGGATCGCCTGCTGGGCGGTGGGCGAAATCTGGCGCTGGCGCTCGGCCTGGATGGCGACCTGGTCGGCGCCGATGACGAAATAGCTGTCGGCGGGGCCCGTGCCTGGCTTGAACGCCTCGACAATCAGGTCGCCTTCCGTGGCGCGCATGCCCGTCTTCCGGTCGATCTGGATCTGAGACATGCCCTCCGGGATCGTGAAGTCGGTCATGGGCCGGTCTTCGAGGACCGCTGTCATGAAGGTCTTGAAGACCGGCGCGGCGAGCTGGCCGCCCGTGGCGCCACGCCCCATGGGCGTGGGCTTGTCGAAGCCGATATAGACGCCGGTGACGAGGGTGGGCGTATAGCCGATGAACCAGGCGTCCTTGTAGTCGTTGGTCGTGCCGGTCTTGCCGGCGATCGGCCGGCCCAGTTCGCGCAGCGCCGTTGCCGTGCCGCGCAGCACCACCCCTTCCATCATAGACGTCATCTGATAGGCGGTCATCGGGTCGAGCACGATCTGGCGGGTATCGACAAGCCCCGGCTCGTCCTGGGCGAGCCACTGTCCCGCATCGCAGGCTTCGCACTGGCGGCGATCCTGCCTGTAGACGGTGCTGCCGTAGCGGTCCTGGATGCGGTCGATCATCGAGGGCTGGATCTGCCGGCCGCCATTGGCGAGCACGGCATAGGCCGTGACCATGCGCAGGACCGTGGTCTCGCCCGCGCCCAGCGACATGGCCAGCACCGGCGACAGATCGTCGTAGACGCCGAACTGCTCGGCATATTCGGAGACGAGCCGCATGCCCATGTCCTGCGCCAGGCGGACCGTCATCAGGTTGCGCGAACGCTCGATGCCCAGCCTGAGCGTGGACGGGCCGGAGACCAAGCCGTCATAGTTCTTGGGCTCCCAGACCTCGCCGCCCGAGACGATCGAGATCGGCGCGTCCATGATCACCGAAGCGGGCGTATAGCCATTGTCGAGCGCGGCGGCGTAGACGAACGGCTTGAACGAGGAGCCGGGCTGCCGATAGGCCTGCGTGGCGCGGTTGAACTGGCTTTCATGGAAGGAGAAGCCGCCGGCCATCGCCAGGACGCGGCCCGTATTGGGGTCCATGGCGACCAGCGCGCCAGACACTTCGGGTACCTGCTGAAGCGAATAGGTGTCGGCGTCCGTGGCCGCCACATGGATCACATCGCCCGGCCGCAGCACCTCATCGATGGAGTCCGCGCGCCGGACGCCGTCCTCGTCGCGCAACCGAAAGGCCCAGTCGAGATCGTCGCGCGGGATCGCGCCGCGCGCGCGCGCGTCCACCACGCCGCCGCCCAGCCTGCGGTCCGGGCGCAGGCCGATCCGGACGCCGTCCTCGGCGGTCGCGAGCACGACGGCCAGCGTCCATTCGGGAACGTCGCGCAGAAGGTCGAATTCGCCGAGCGCCGGGCCCCAGTCGCCGGAAGTGTCGATCTGGCCGACAGGGCCGCGCCAGCCCCGCTTGCGGTCGAAATCGACCAG
>NZ_CFIFWG010000229.1:0-3259 GCF_984466335.1 Roseitalea sp.
CTCGGCGATCTCGGCGGCCATTGCCGCGCAGGTGTCGGGCATGACGACGACGAACTCCTCGCCGCCATAGCGGCACACCAGATCCATGCCGCGCACCTGCGCGCGCAGGCGCCTTGCGAACTCGCGCAGCACCTGGTCTCCGCCGTCGTGGCCATGGGTGTCGTTGACCGCCTTGAAGTGGTCGATGTCGGTGATCAGCAGCGACAGCGGCCGGTCGCGCTTGCGCGCGCGCTCGACCAGCGTGTGCAGATGTGTGTCCAGATAGCGCCGGTTGTGCAGGCCGGTCAGCCCGTCCGTGACCGCAAGCTCGATCGATTCGGCGACATTGGAGCGCAGCCCGTCATGATAGGCCTTGCGGCGCACCTGGGTGCGCAGGCGGGCGACGAACTCGTTGGGATCGACCGGCCGGACGACGAAGTCGTTGACGCCAAGCTCCAGGGCACGGGCGATCAGCGCATCGTTCTCGGTGTCGCTGGACAGGATCAGCGGCAGAAAGCGCGTGCGGTCGAGCGAGCGCAACTGCGAGATCACGCGCAACGGATCGAACGCGGCGAAGTCGGCGGAGACGATCGCGCAGTCGAAACGCCCCTGGGCGGCGGCCAGCACGCCGGCCTGCGGCTCGCGCATGTGGTGAAGGTCGGCCTTGCCGCGCACAATGCCCGCATAGCGCTCGAACACAGAAACGCGTTCGTCGATCAAGAGCACTTGGGCGCGCCTGTCCGGCTCGGCTCCCTGCCGGCGCAGCAGTTCCTCGATGGCGATGTCGCGCGTGGTGTGGGCGCGCAGGCGCAACTCGTCCGTGAGCATCTTAAGGCGCGCAAGGCTCTTGACCCGCGCCAGAAGCTGTATCTCGTTGACCGGCTTGGTCAGGAAATCGTCGGCGCCCGCTTCCAGGCCGTGCACGCGGTCCCGCATCTGGTCGAGCGCGGTGGCGACCTCGTAATACTCCATCGTCAAGCGCGCGTTGAGCAGGTCCAGATTGAGCTGATTGTCATCGACAACGAGGATGCGTGCTGTCATGTCGGCTCCAGCGGGAACGGGCCGGCGCCGACGGGCGCCCACCTACGCATCGCCAAGATAGGATCTAATGGTTTCAATAAACTTAGGAACCGAGATGGGCTTGGAGATATAGCCCTCGCAGCCGCCCTGGCGGATGCGCTCCTCGTCGCCCTTCATGGCGAAGGCGGTCACCGCGATGACCGGGATGGCGTGCAGGTCGTCGTCGGCCTTGAGCCATTTGGTCACTTCGAGACCGGAGACCTCGGGCAACTGGATGTCCATGAGGATCAGGTCGGGACGGTTGGCGCGCGCCAGATCGAGCGCCTCAAGGCCGTTTCGCGTGCGCACGGTCCCGTAGCCGGTGGCCTCGATGATGTCGCGAAAGAGCTTCATGTTCAGCTCATTGTCCTCTACGATCATCACGGTCTTGGTCATGTCACACCCCGTTGTGGCGGGCCTTGGACGCGAATCACCGCATGCGGCAACATTGTGCCCGCGCCGCGCCGCGCCTGACTATAGTGGCATATGATTGAGAAAGAGCGAAAATCCCATGCGCAGCGCCGATGACGGAACGAGCGGGACGGCGAGGCAGATGAACGCCGATGGCGCGTCCATCGCCATTGCGGCCCTGTCGTGGCTGTCGGCCGACGGTGGGATGACGAACCGGTTCTGCGCCCTGACCGGCATCGCCCCGGACCGGATCCGGCAAGCCGCGGACGAGCCGGGCTTTCTGGCCGGCGTGCTCGACTTCGTTCTGGCGCACGAGCCCACGCTGATGCGCTTTTGCGCCGACAACGGGCTCGATCCGGCGGCCGTGCAGCGGGCGGGCGCCGCGCTGGCCGGCGGAGCGGTCCCCGGACCCGGCGATTTCGCCTGAACGGCCGGAGAGCTCCCGAACCGACGGCGTTCGTGCTATGTTCGAACCATGACGCCCCAGCCCGCACAGACGGCCTTCTGCCGCGATTGTATGGCGCCCGCCGAAGGCGAAGGCGCCGGGCGGCGCTGCGCGGCCTGCGGCAGCCCGCGCATGGCGCGCCATGCGGAACTGTCACGCCTGTCCATCGCCCATGTCGACTGCGACGCCTTCTATGCGGCCGTCGAAAAGCGCGACAACCCCGATCTGGCCGACAAGCCCGTCATCATCGGCGGGGGCAGGCGCGGAGTCGTTTCAACGGCTTGCTACGTTGCGCGCATAAACGGCGTGAAGTCCGCCATGCCGATGTTCAAGGCGCTCAAGGCTTGCCCGAACGCGGTCGTGATCAAGCCGGACATGGCCAAATACGCCGCCGTCGGCCGACAGGTGCGTACGCTGATGGAAACGCTCACGCCGCTCGTCGAGCCGCTTTCCATCGACGAGGCGTTCATCGACCTGACAGGCACGGAACGGCTGCACCGCGATACGCCGGCGCGCACGCTGGCCCGCTTCGCCAGGCGTGTCGAGGACGAGATCGGCATTTCGGTCTCGATCGGCCTGTCCTACTGCAAGTTCCTGGCCAAGGTCGCCTCGGACCTCGAAAAGCCGCGCGGCTTTTCGGTGATCGGCGAAGCCGAGGCGCTCGACTTCCTCGCCGGGCAGCCGGTGACGCTGATCTGGGGGGTCGGCAAGGCGCTGGCCGCGACGCTCGAACGGGACGGCATCACCCATATCGGCCATTTGCAGCGGATGGACGAAACCGCGCTGATGAAACGCTACGGCGCGATGGGCCAGCGGCTCCACCACCTGTCGCGGGGCCGGGACACGCGCCATGTGGCACCGCGCGGCGGCGCCAAGTCGATCAGCCATGAGACGACCTTCAACGAGGATCACGCGGACGCCGCGACGCTGGTGCCGGTGCTGCGCGCGCTGGCCGAGAAGGTTTCGGCGCGGCTGAAGGCCAAGGGACTTGCGGGGCGGACCGTCACGGTGAAGCTGAAGGACAAGGATTTTCACCTGAAGACCCGCAACCGGCAACTGGCCGATCCGACGCAATTGGCCGATCGCATCTTCCGCGCCGCATTGCCGCTTCTGGAAAAGGAGTTGGACGGCACCGCCTACCGCCTGCTCGGCGTCGGGGTGGCCGATTTCGCCGATGCGGCGCGCGCCGACCCGGACGATCTGGTCGACCAGGCCGCCACGCGCCGGGCGAAGGCCGAACGGGCGATGGACGCGCTGCGCGGCAAATATGGCGATCGCGCGGTGGAGACCGGCTACACGTTCGGCACCGACCATCGCGGCCGGCCGCAGCGCGAGGGCTGACGAAGCGCCGTCAGGCCGGCGGCA
>NZ_CFIFWG010000230.1:0-3087 GCF_984466335.1 Roseitalea sp.
GGCGTGTCCTACGGCTATTCGGGCGCCAACACGGACAACCCGCTGACGATCGCTCTTGAGGAGGGCCATAAGGTGAGGCCGGGACAGGCTTTCACCGCGCGGTTCGATCCGGGCCGGGCGCTGCTGTTCGACCCGGCCAGCGAACGGCGCCTTCGCTGAACGCCGTCTTTCGGCCCCGCTCAGGCGGCGTTGGAGGCCGGCTCGCCGACAAGGTGACGATAGAGCGCCTTGGGCTCGGCGGTGGCGCGCAGAAGGGAGACGCGCGCCGGATCGCGCATCAGCCGGGCGATCCGCGACAGCGCCTTGAGGTGATCTGCGCCGGCATTCTCGGGCGCCAGCAACAGAAACACCAGATCGACGGGCTGATCGTCGAGCGCGTCGAAATCGATCGGCTCGGGCAGGCGGGCGAAGACGCCCACGATCCGTTCGAAGCCGGGCAGCTTGGCGTGGGGAATGGCGATGCCGCTGCCGACGCCCGTCGAGCCGAGCTTTTCGCGCTGAAGCACCGTGTCGAACACTGCGCGCGCCGGCAGCCCGGTCAGTTCGGCGGCGTGCTCGGCAAGCGTCTGCAGCATCTGTTTCTTCGAATTGGCGCGCAGATCGCCGATCACGGCGTTTTCCGCGAGAATATCGCCAAGATCCATCGTCATTCCCTCTCGGGTCGGCGGCCGGACCGGACCGCGATCACAAACAGGACGCAGGGGCCCGCTGCGGCGGCGCGCGCTATCTCAACGTACCCGGGTCTATCCAGCCGATATGTCCATCGGGGCGGCGGTAGACAAGGTTGACGTCGCCGCTCCCAGCATTGCGGAACACATAGACCGGCGTGTCCTGAAGGTCCAGTTGCAAAACCGCCGACGAGACCGGCAGGGTGGACAGGCTCATCTTGGTCTCCGCGATCACGAGCGGCGCGTAGTCCTCGGGAAGGTCTTCCTCGTCATCGTCGGGAAGCGCTTCGAGCACGCGATAGGCATATTCCTCGACCCGCGTCGCCGCGCCGTCGGCATGGTGCGATTTCAACCTTCTCTTGTAGCGGCGCAGACGCTTTTCGATCCGCTCGGCGGCAATGTCGAAGGAGGCCTGGGGGTCCTGGGCCTCGCCGGTGGCCTGAAGGACAGTGCCCGAATCGAGGTGCAGCATGCAGTCGGTGGTAAAGCGCGATCGCGCCTTTTCGACGGTGACATGGCCGGAGGCGCGGCCGCCGAAATACTTGCCGATCGCCTCGTCGATGCGATCTTCGATCCGGGTCCGGAACGCATCGCCGATCTCCATGTGCTTTCCCGATACGCGCAGGCTCATGGTGCCACCTCTCTTCAATGTTGCCCGATCTTCTTGTCATGCCGGCGCGCCGCCAGGGGGCGATTGGCGCGCCGCCGATGCAGATTGGGGCAATCGGCCGGCGATGTGAAGGGCCGTCCGGCGCCCCGCTCAGAGGCGGGCAAGCGCCCGCGCGCGCTTTTCGCGCCGCCGTTGCACCGACGAGGCGATGTTAAGCGATTGGCGGTACTTGGCGACGGTGCGCCGGGCGATGTCGACGCCTTCGCCGCGCAGCAGCCCGACGAGTGCGTCGTCCGACAGGATCTTGTCGGCCGGCTCGGCGTCGATCAGGTCGCGGATGCGCTGGCGCACGCTTTCGGCCGCATGGTCGGCGCCCGCTTCACCGGTGCCGCCGATGGCGCCGGTGAAGAAGAAGCGCAGCTCGAACAGGCCGCGCGGGGTGAGGATGAACTTGTTGGCGACGACGCGGCTGACCGTCGATTCGTGCATGGCGATCTCCTCGGCGACCGCCTTCATGGTCAAGGGCCTGAGCCCGCCGACGCCCGAGACGAGAAACGCGTCCTGCTGCCGGACGATCTCGGCCGCCACCTTCAGGATCGTATTGGCGCGCTGATCGAGGCTGCGTTCGAGCCAGTGCGCATCGTGCAGGCACTGGGTCATGAACGCCTTCTCCTGGCCGTCGAGCGCGCCCGCCGTGACCGTGGCGTAATAGTCCCGATCGACGAGCACGCGCGGCAGGGCATCGGCGTTGAGCGCGACCCGCCAGGCGCCGTCGGCGCCCGCGCGCACCTCGACATCGTGCATGACCACCTCGACCGGCGTCGTGTCGCAGGCCAGCCCCGGCCGCGGATCGAGCGTCCTGATCTCGGCCAGCATGTCGATCAGGTCCGCCTGATCGACCCCACACAGGCGCGACAGGGCGCGGAAGTCGCGGCGCGCCAGCAGATCGAGATTGTCGAGCAGGACCCGCATCGCCGGATCGAGCCGGTCGCGCCGCGCGCACTGAAGGGCAAGGCATTCGGGCAGATCGCGTGCGAACAGGCCCGGCGGATCGAGCGATTGCAACTCGGCGAGCACACGGCGCACTCGGTCGCCGGACACGCCGAGACCTTCGGCCAGCCGATCCAGATCGACGTCGAGATAGCCGCGCTCGTCGAGACGGTCGGCCAGTTCGCCGGCGATGGCGCGGTCGGCGGGCGCGCGAAAGGCAAGCGCCACCTGGGTCAGGACATGTTCGCGCAGGGTCGGCGCGCGGGCGGCAAGCTCCTCGACCGGCCAGCCGCCCTCGGGCGCCCCCATAAAGGGCAGGCCGGAGCCCGATCCGCCGCGCGCGGGCGCGCCGCCTTCCATTCGGCCCGGATCGTCCGGAAAGACGTTTTCGAGCGAGGTATCGAGCCTTTCGGCCATCGCCTCGGCGGTTTGCGGCAACCCCCGCGCGGTCTCCGCGGCGCCGTCGCCGGGCGCATCCATCTCGCGCGCCGATGTCTCGCCGGCACGCTCAAGCAGCGGATTGCGCTCGATCTGGTCTTCTATGAACCGCTCCAGTTCGACACGGGAGAATTGCAGCAGCCGGATCGATTGCAGCAATTGCGGCGTGATCGCCATGGCCTGCGACTGTCTCAGATTGAGGCGGGCCGTCAGCGCCATGAAGATTTCATCCCACACATGCATCGGCCCGTCTGGCCCAACTCTTGCATACCCATTAAAGCCGGTTTCGTGCGGGAAGGCCAGATGGGGCCTGGTGTCCCGAATCCGAAGTTCGCTTCGTTACGCAGCATGCTCCGTACGAACTTCAGATTCGATCAGGAC
>NZ_CFIFWG010000231.1:0-3050 GCF_984466335.1 Roseitalea sp.
CGGCGCGGGCCTGCCCGGCGTCGTCTCCTCGGCGGCGATTCTCGACAAGCTGGTGCCCCATGCCCGCGAACGCGCGTAAGACCCCCCTTCTGAGCGCCCGCGACCGGCGGCTTTGCCACCAGTCGATCCGGGCCGGCTCGAAGAGCTTTCACGCCGCCTCGCGCCTTCTGCCGCGCGATGTGCGCCTGGGCGCGCGCGCGCTCTATGCCTTCTGCCGCTCATCGGACGATCTGGTCGACGACACCGGCAATGACGGGCGCGCCTCGCAGCGCCTCAGGGAGCGGCTCGAACGGATCTATGCCGGCCGGCCGATCGATCTCGTCTGCGATCGCGCCTTCGCCGCCGTCGCACAGACCTACCGGATCCCGATCGGGGTGCCGATGGCGCTGATCGAGGGGTTCGAATGGGACGAGGCGGGGCGCGCCTATCATACGCTTGACGAACTGAAGGCCTATGCGGCGCGCGTGGCATCGACCGTGGGCGTCATGATGGCCATGGCGATGGGCCGCCGCGACCGGGCCGTGCTGGCCCGTGCCGCCGATCTCGGCCTTGCCATGCAGCTGACAAACATTGCGCGCGACGTGGGCGAGGATGCCCGCCGCGGCCGCATCTACCTGCCGCTCGACTGGCTCGCCGAGGAAGCGGTCGACCCCGATGCGCTGCTTGCCGCGCCGGCCTTCACGCCGCGCCTCGGCCGCGTCGTCGCGCGCCTGCTCGACCAGGCGGACCGGCTCTATGACCGCGCCCTGACCGGCGTCGGGGGGCTTCCCGTCGATTGCCGTCCGGCGATCCGCGGCGCCGCCTTCGTCTATCGCGAGATCGGCCGCGAAATCCGGAAAGCGGGCTGCAATTCGATCGACAGGCGCGCCCATACGAGCCGGCGGCGCAAGGGCGAACTGATCGCGATCGCCGCGCTGACGCCCTTTCCGTTCCGGCCGCCCATGGGCGATGCGGCCGATCCGGCGGCGGCCTTCCTCGTCGACATCGCCGCCGCGCCCGGTCCGATCGTGCCACGGTCGGTGGACGCCAAGCTGGGCCGCATGCTGGAGATCATCGGCAATGCCCGCGAACGCCAGCAGCGGGCGCACATGGCCGCCGGCTCCCGGAGCTGACCCCCGCATTCAGGCTTGAGCCGGCCCCCGGCGCCGATAGCGCGCCCGGCGCGGCATGCGGAACGGGAGCATGGCCTTGACGAGCGGGTTGGCGAAACGCCGTCCCGAAAAGCTCTCATGCATCAGCCGCACGCTCTGGCCGAACAGCACCGTATCGACGCTCTGGCGCAGATAGAACGGCCCGTCCTCAAGCGTTTCGACGAGTGTCGGCACATGGCCGGGATCGGCGTGCGCGCCGCGTTCGACGCCCCAGAAGCCGCGCTTGAGCCTCGTATAGGGCGGCGGGTCCCGCTCGGCGACCGTGCCGTCCCTGTCGAAATGGAGCACGAGGAAGCCGCGCGAGCCGTCGAGCCGTTCGGTGTCGTAGAGGATGACGGACCGGCCGCCCGGCATGGCGCCGCGCGCCCAGTCCCAGCGCGCGAAACTGTTTTCGAGCCCGGTCTCGCCCCAGTTGGAATCGAGATAGCCGTGGCCGGACCAGTCGGGCATCGAGCCTTTGGTGAACGCAAGCGCGATGTCGCCCGACGGCGCGATCGGCCACCAGCGCTGCCGGCCCTGGGCGTCGATGTCGAAGGCCCTGCCGGTTACGGCATGCGGCGACAGGGTGATGCGGCCGGCCACGCGCTCGGGCAGCCATTGGCGCGGCGGGCGCGGCACGGCGATCTCGTCGAAATCGACGGTCAGCCGCCCCCCGTGCCAGGCCAGTTGGCTCGGACCGACGCGGAAATGGGCGGCATCGCGGCGCATGGCGGCGCGGCCGCGCTCGGTCATCGTCCAGCGATTGCCGCCGGGCGCGTAGAGCGCGACGTTGATGCACACATGGTCGTCCGGATCGCGTCGCCCGCGCCAGGCATAGTAAGGCGAAAAGACCGAGCCGACGAACGCGATCACCGATACGCCGTAGCGCCCGCACGCGCTCAGCCCGTCGACATACCACCACAGATATCCGGCGGCGGGGACGATGGCGTCGAAGGCCGGTCCGACAGAAAGGCGTCCGCCGCCTGCATCCCGGAAAGCGTCGCCATCGGCACGCCCGGCCCCGGATGGACGCTCCCCCCCGCCAGATAGAGGCCCCTGAGCGCCGTCCGCGCGCCGGACCTTCGGAAGCTCGCCAGCCATCCGTGCGTCGCCCGGCCGTAAAGCGCGCCACCGCTGCCCGGAAACAGCCGGGCGAACCGCGCCGGCGCCGTCACCTTCGCCGTCAGGGCCGAGCGGTCGAGGGTCATTCCGCAACGGGCCAGTTGATTGAGTGTCGTTGTCAGGCATCGGTCGATCTCTTGGTCGTCATCGTCTTTCATGTCTCCGTCGGCGGGCGCGTTGACCAGCATCAAAACCCGCTCGCGCCCCGCGCGCCGCGCCGCCGGGCACAACGTGCCGTCGGCGCCGCGGTCCTGCGCGCAGATATAGACGGTCGGCCGGGCGGCGATCCGGCGTTCCCGGAAGATGGCCGAGAACTCGGCGGCATAATCGGGCGCGAACAGGACGGTGTGGTGGGCGAGCGGGAAGTCCGCCAGGGGGATCGTGCCGGCGATCGCCATCGCCGACAGGGACCGGTCCGCCGGCGCCACGGGCCTGCGTGCCGCTGCCCGCGCCGCCGCGCCCATCAGCCCCGCGCCGAGCGCCGAGACATCGCCGTTGAAGACGACCGCCCGTGCCCCGATCACCTCGCCATCGTCGAGCACGACGCCGGTCGCGAACCGATCCCCATCGGTGAGGATGCGGGCGACGCCGGCGCCGAACCGGTAGCGCGCGCCGCGCGCCGCGCCCAGGCGCACAAGGCCCCGCGCCAGCGCGTGCATGCCGCCCCCGACCATCCAGACGCCCTCCTGCTCGACATGGGCGACGAGCATCAATGTGGCGGGCGTGGCGAACGGGGACGAGCCCACATAGGTGGCGTAGCGCCCGAACAGCTGCCGCAGGCGCCGGTCGGGGAAATAG
>NZ_CFIFWG010000232.1:0-1988 GCF_984466335.1 Roseitalea sp.
CTGCCGGTGCTGGCGGCTTCAAATGGCGTAGAATCGGCGGCGAACGGCGTTCGCATTCATGTTCCAGAGTGGCGGTGAGACAGGGATTCGAACCCTGGAGACGGTTTCCCGCCTACACGCGTTCCAGGCGTGCGCCTTCAACCACTCGGCCACCTCACCTTATCATGTCGCGCCCGGACGGTTCGGCCGAGCGGGTTGAGGGGCGCACGCACCCCTTTCGGTGACGGGCGTTTTCCGCCAGAGCGGAAAACCGCCGGTGCGCCTTCAACCACTCGGCCACCTCACCTTATCATGTCGCGCCCAGACGGTTCGGCCGAGCGCAACCAAGACCCTCCCCTAGCGCGCCGCACGCGGGCGATCAAGCCGGGTCCCGTCGCCGGACTGGACCGGACCGGCGCGATTGCCGTAAAGGGAAAGGCGGGATGCGCCGCAGGTTCGACATTGTGCGGCACAAAGGTCAAAACCGGGTTTGCATGATCCGTTTCCTGCTGCGCGCGTTAGCGGTCTTGTTTCTGGCGGTCACGGTGATCTTCGCCGTGGTCGACGTGACGCGGTCGGTCGGCGCGTCGACGCTCACGATGACGCCACTGGCCGACAGTTGGGACGGTCTCGCGCCGGGCACGCGGGACGCGGTCGGTGCCTGGCTGGCAAGCGCCCTCCACCCGCTTTTGGGCGATCCCGTCCTTGCAACCTTCGCCGGCTGGCCCACATTCATCGTGTCCGGCGGCCTTGCGCTGCTCCTTGCGCTTGCGGGCGGCATTCGCCGCAGGCGCAAGACACGCATGCTATGAGCCACAGCGCACGCGCAGAACACAGGGACAGGGAAAGGACAGTGCCGATGTTTCCAACCAGCCTTCTGACCTGGAAGACCAAAATGGTGACCGCCGACCGGGCCCTGCCGGGACGCGACACGCCGATGGCCATCGCGGACGCACACCATGTCAACGGCCGGCCGATGCGCGGACCGCATCCGGAAGGCTTCGAGACCGCCTGTTTCGGCATGGGGTGCTTCTGGGGCGCCGAGCGGCTGTTCTGGCGGCTGCCCGGCGTTCACATCACCGCGGTCGGCTATGCGGGCGGGCACACGCCGAACCCGACCTATGAGGAGACCTGCACCGGACAGACCGGCCATGCCGAAACGGTGATGGTGGTCCATGATCCGGCGCGCATCGGCTACGGCGGACTCCTGCGCGTCTTCTTCGAGGAACACGATCCGACGCAGGGCATGCGCCAGGGCAACGATATCGGCACGGTCTACCGGTCGGCCGTCTATACCACGACCGACGCACAATTGGGCGAGGCGAAGGCGGCGTGCGAAGCCTATCGGGCCGCGCTCGCAAGGGCCGGGCGCCGCGAGGCCATCACGACCGAGATCAAGCCGCTCGATGCCTTCTACTTCGCCGAGGATTATCACCAGCAATATCTGGCCAAAAATCCCGGCGGCTATTGCGGTTTGCAGGGCACGGGCGTGAGCTGCCCCATGCCGGTGCAGGCAGGCGAGACGGCCCGGCCGGCATGAGCCGACGGTCTTTTTTGTCGACAGGGCGCGATCCTGCGTGCCAAGGTCCATGCAGAGCGGCACCCGGCCGCTTTCAGGGGGGCCGGCGCGCGGCGCTGGAGCGAAACAGCTACACAGGGTAAGTGAGAATGAAGCGCTTTGTTCTTGGCCTTCTGGCCGCAACCGCGATGACCGCCACGGCGCATGCCGAAACACCGGCCATCGTCTACGATCTGGGCGGCAAGTTCGACAAGTCGTTCAACGAGGCCGCCTTCAACGGCGCCGAACGGTTCAGTCAGGAGACCGGCATCGAATATGTCGAGTTCGAGATCCAGAACGAGGCCCAGCGCGAGCAGGCGTTGCGCCGCTTCGCCGAGCGCGGCCATTCGCCGGTGATCATCGCGGGCTTCTCGGCCGCCCAGGCCGTCGACAAGGTGGCGCAGGAGTTCCCTGAAACCTATTTTGCGATCATCGACATGGTCGTCGACCA
>NZ_CFIFWG010000232.1:1998-2990 GCF_984466335.1 Roseitalea sp.
ACCAGCCGAACGTGCGTTCGGTGATGTTCAAGGAGCAGGAAGGCTCGTACCTGGCCGGCATCATGGCCGCCAAAGCGTCCGAGACCGGCACGGTCGGTTTCGTCGGCGGCATGAACGTGCCGCTGATCTCGGCCTTTGCCTGCGGTTATATGGGTGGCGTCAAGTCGATCGATCCCGATGCGGAGGTGATCGTCAACTACACCGGCGACACGCCGGCCGCATGGAACGATCCGGTGCGCGGGGGCGAGATCGCCAACGCACAGATCGCCCAGGGCGCCGACGTCGTCTATGCGGCCGCGGGGGGCACCGGGATCGGCGTGCTTCAGGCGGTTGCCGATGCCGGCAAGCTGTCGATCGGCGTCGACTCCAACCAGAACCATTTGCAGCCCGGCTCGGTGCTCACCTCGATGCTCAAGGGCGTCGACGTCGCCGTGATGGAGGCGATGAAGGACGGCATGGAAGGCGACTTTACGACCGGCGTGCAGGTGCTCGGCGTCGCCGAGAACGGCGTCGACGTGGCGATCGACGAACACAATGAATCGCTGATCACAGACGCGATGATGCAGGCCATCGAGAACGCCCGTGGCAAGATGATCGCCGGCGAGATCGACGTGCACGATTTCCGCAGCGACAATGCATGCCCCTACGGTTCGGTCGGCTGACGCCCGACCGCCGACCGCATGAATAATGACCTGGCCGCCGGCGGAAGCGCCGGCGGCTTTTTTCGCGGGAGGGTCCGATGACGACATCGACATTGCGTGTCGCCAGCGTGCAGATGGCGCTGGATGCGGCCGGAACGCCCGACGCGCTGTTCGCGCGGATCGCGCATTTCGTCGGGGCGGCGGCGGCTTGCGACGCCCGGTTCGTCTGCTTTCCCGAGCACCTGACATTGCAGATCCTCGCCGGCGCGCGCCCGATGGTGCCGGCCGACGAGGCCGTCGACCGCCTCACCGAGCATACGCCGGCGTTCCGGTCGGTGCTGTCCGATCTGG
>NZ_CFIFWG010000233.1:0-842 GCF_984466335.1 Roseitalea sp.
GTGCAGATATTCGGTCAGGTCCTCGGCCATGCGCTTGGTCAGCACGGTGACCAGCGTGCGGTAGCCCGCCCGTGCGGTGGCGCGGATTTCACCGAGCACGTCGTCCACCTGCGACTTGGCGGGACGGATTTCCACCGGCGGGTCGATCAGCCCGGTCGGCCGGATCACCTGTTCGGCGAAGACGCCGCCGGACCGGTCGAGTTCCCAGCCGCCGGGCGTTGCCGAAACCGCGATCGTCTGCGGGCGCATCGCGTCCCATTCCTCAAAGCGCAAGGGGCGGTTGTCCATGCAGGAGGGCAGGCGGAAGCCATATTCGGCCAGCGTCGCCTTGCGGCGGAAGTCGCCCCTGTACATGGCGCCGATCTGCGGCACGGTCACATGGCTCTCATCGATGAAGACGATGGCGTTGTCGGGAATGTATTCGAACAGGGTTGGTGGCGGTTCGCCCGGATTGCGGCCGGTCAGATAGCGCGAATAGTTTTCGATGCCCTGGCAGGAGCCGGTGGCCTCCAGCATTTCAAGATCATAGCGCGTGCGCTGTTCGAGCCGTTGCGCTTCGAGCAGTCGTCCCGCTTTTTCAAGCTCTTCAAGGCGAAGCTTCAATTCTTCCTTTATATTCTTGACAGCTTGATTCAACGTCGGGCGCGGCGTGACATAGTGCGAATTGGCATAGATTTTCACCGACTTCAATTCGTCGGTCTTGTGGCCGGTGAGCGGATCGAACTCGGTGATCCGTTCGATCTCGTCGCCGAACAGGGCAATCCGCCAGGCGCGGTCTTCCAGGTGCGCCGGAAAGATCTCGATCGTGTCGCCGCGCACCCGGAACGAGCCGCGCACGAAAT
>NZ_CFIFWG010000233.1:852-2967 GCF_984466335.1 Roseitalea sp.
TATATTGCTGCGCCACCAGATCGGCGAGCATTTGGCGCTGGTCGAGCCGGTCGCCGACCTGCATCTGGAAGGTCATCGCCGTATAGGTCTCCACCGAGCCGATGCCGTAGATGCAGGAGACCGAGGCGACGATCACCACATCGTCGCGTTCGAGAAGGGCACGGGTGGCCGAATGGCGCATCCGGTCGATCTGCTCGTTGATGGTCGATTCCTTCTCGATATAGGTATCGGTGCGCGGCACGTAGGCTTCGGGCTGGTAATAGTCGTAATAGGAGACGAAATATTCGACCGCATTGTCCGGAAAGAACGATTTCATCTCGCCGTAGAGCTGGGCGGCCAGCGTCTTGTTCGGGGCGAGGATGATCGCCGGGCGCTGCGTCCGCTCGATCACCTTGGCCATGGTGAAGGTCTTGCCGGAGCCGGTGACGCCGAGCAGGGTTTGGGTGCGCTCGTTCTCGAAAACACCGGCGTCATCCATTTCCCCTTCCCCTCGTCCTTCGACGGGCTCGGGGTGTGATGAAGGCGAAGGTCGAGCATCTGGTGCAGGGCCCAACCCCTCCACCAGGTCGGCGATCGCGGTGGGCTGGTCGCCGGCCGGTTCATAGTCGGTGACCATCTTCAGCGGGATGCCGCCCTCGGACTTCTCGGGCCGTTCGGGGCGGTGCGGCACCCACATCCTGCCGTCCTTGAACAGCGGGTTGCCGGCATCGATAAGCCGTTTGAGCGCTTCGACCGTCGCGGTCACGCCCGAGGTCGCGGCCAGTTGCTCGGCCTCCTCCAGCCCCACATTCAGGCCGGCGACCGGGTTGAGGCCCGCCGCCGCGCGTTCCCTGGGGTCGTTGGTGCCGCCGATCGACACGCCGCCGCCGGTGCGCTTGTCGCCGACCGAATAGGTTCGGTCGGCTTTTTGCCTTGCTCCCGCCTTGCGCTTGCCCCCGCTTTCGCCGGGGGTCGAGGTGCGACCGTCGCTGCGGCCCTGCGGGCCGGAACCGGGCTTCTTGCGATGCCTGCCGGCGGTTTCCGCCCCGTCCTCAAGCTTCAGGCTTTCGCCCTCGCCGGCGGCGCCATTGCCCGCTTTCAGGCGGTGCTTTCCGGCTCGGGAGCGAATCGCTCGCATCTCCGCGTCGCGCTGCTCGCGCGCGGCGTGATCTTCGAGCTGCCTGATCCAGTCCTCGATGGAACCGCCGGATGCCGGCGCGGGGGCGTCTGCCGCCGGGCCTTGCCCGTCCTTCTCGCTCGGCTCGAAGGGCGCCCCGGTGATCGCCGGTTGCGGCGCTTCCTCAAAGCCTCCTTGTCCGCTCTCGCTGTCGCCGCGTTGCGGCTCGCTGCGCGCGCCATCAGGCGCGACGGCCGGCCGGCCTTGCCCCGCCCCGCTCGGTTTCGCGGCGGAGGGTTTGCCGGTCTTTTTCGTCTTCCTGGCCATGGCGCCAATATGGGAGAATAGCTGTGCGAAGGAAAGGCCGGTCCGGCGCGTCCACACCCTGCTGCCGATACGGCCGCAGAACCTTGAAAGGGCGCCAGGCCCGAAACCTGAACCCCATGGGTCCTAGAGCGTTTCCGCGTTTCGTGGAAACGCAGCTCCGCTCTACCCTTTTGCTTTGTCGCTTGTCTTATCGGCTCCGGTGGTTCCACCTTCGCCGGACGCGCTCTAGCGCAACAGCCGCACCCAGCGGGCCAGGTCGATCAGGCTCATAAGGGCGGCGGCGACATAGGTGAGGGCGGCGGCCTTCAGCACGGCCCGGGCGCCGTCCATGTCCTGGGGCCGCAGATAGCCGCCCTCGCGCAGGATCGGAAGCGCCTTGCCGAAGCTGGCGTCATATTCGACCGGCAGCGTGACCAGGTGCACCAGCACGCGGATCGCAAGAAGTCCGATGCCGATCGCTGCCATGGCCACAAAGGCGCCCGGCGTGCGGGCGACCAATGCGAGCACCGGCGCGGCGATGAAGAAGAGCGCCGCGAACCGGTCGGTGATCTGCGCGACGCCGACCAGCGCCTGGCGCAGCTTCAGTCCGCGTTCGCCGCGATGATGCTGGATGGCATGGCCCACCTCGTGCGCGGCGATGGCGACCGCCGTCAGGCTCGCCTTGGCATAGGTGTCGGCCGACAGGCGGACCA
>NZ_CFIFWG010000234.1:0-2892 GCF_984466335.1 Roseitalea sp.
CTCGACCAGATCCGGTTTCGGCGCGCCGGCCTTGTAGGTGACCAGAAACCTGTCGGTCACCGTGTCGCGCGCGGCGTTGAAGAACCGCGCACAGCCATGCACGTGCCGCCAGCGCTCGAACGTGACGCCCTTGGGATTGTCGCGGTAGAAGAAAAAACGCGCGAATTCATCGTCGGTCAGCGACGCGATGTCCGCCGGCCGCGCGATATGCGCCTCGCCCGCATGGCGGAACTCGATCTCCGGCCGGTCTTCCTCGCAATAGGGGCAATGGATCAGCAGCATCGCGCAGGTCCCGTATCAGTGCGCCACCGCGGCCGCGGCGGCCTCATCGATCAGCCGGCCGGTGGTGAAGCGTTCAAGCGTGTAGCCCGCGTTGATCGGGTGCGGATCGTCGTTGGCGATCGTGTGCGCGAACACATGGCCCGAGCCGGGCGTCGCCTTGAACCCGCCCGTGCCCCAGCCGCAATTGACGTAAAGGCCCGGCACCGGCGTCCTGGCGATGATCGGCGAGCGG
Organism: Roseitalea sp.; assembly: GCF_984466335.1. Taxonomy (NCBI): domain Bacteria; kingdom Pseudomonadati; phylum Pseudomonadota; class Alphaproteobacteria; order Hyphomicrobiales; family Ahrensiaceae; genus Roseitalea; species Roseitalea sp. The sequence continues at coordinate 515 of NZ_CFIFWG010000234.1, forward strand.
TCGGGCGTCACGTCGACGATCCCACCCCACGATCGCAGCATCTTCATGCGCGTGAACACAGGGAACATCTCGCAGATCGCTTCGAGCGTGTGTTGCAGGATGTGCAAGCCGCCGGTCTGCGAATAGGAGGTGTACTGGTCGGTGCCCGCGCCGATCACAAGTTCGCCCTTGTCGGACTGGGAGATATAGGCGTGGACCGTGTTCGACATGACCACGCACGGAAAGCACGGCTTGACGGGCTCGGAGACCAGCGCCTGCAACGGAAAGCTTTCGAGCGGCATGCGCACGCCGGCCATCTCCATCAGAACGGAGGTATGGCCGGCCGCGACCACGCCGACCTTCCTGGCGCCGATGAAGCCGCGCGCGGTCTCCACGCCCGTCACCTGGCCGTTGCCTGCCCGGCGGATGCCGGTCACCGCGCAGTTCTCGATGACATGGACGCCGCGCGCCGAGGCGGCCCGCGCATAGCCCCAGGCGACCGCGTCGTGCCGCGCCGTGCCGCCGCGCCGCTGCAACGCCGCGCCCGTCACCCGATAGCGCGCGGCCCTTGAGATGTTCAGCGGCGGGCAATAGGCCCCGGCCTGTTCGGGCGTCAGCCATTCATTGTCGACGCCGTTGAGCCGGTTGGCGTGGATATGCCGCTTGAAGACCTGCTCGTCATGCACATTGTGCGCCAGCATCATCACGCCGCGCGGCGAATACATGACATTGTAGTTCAGATCCTGGCTCAGCCCCTCCCACAGCCTGACCGCATGATCGTAGAGCCCGGCCGATTCGTCGTAGAGATAGTTGGAGCGGATGATGGTGGTGTTGCGTCCGGTGTTGCCGCCGCCAAGCCAGCCCTTTTCGAGGACGGCCACATTGGTGATGCCGTGCTCCCTGGCCAGATAATAGGCCGTCGCCAGCCCGTGCCCGCCCGCGCCGACGATGATCACGTCATAGGAGGGGCGCGGCTCCGGACTGTCCCATTGCCGGCCCCAGCCCTTGTGGCCCCGCATCGCCTCGCGGGCGACGGCAAGGGCGGAAAATCGGCGCATGGCTCCACCATCGTTTCGAACTGACGCCGCAACCAAGCACAGCGGTCGGGCCGATTCCAGCCGTTTTGCGACAGCAGGCGGCGCACGGCGCCCGACCAGCCCGCTCCGCCCACGCCCGATGACGGCGACAGCCCCTGTCATCTGCGCATGTCAGGCTGGACTTGCCGGCCTGAAGCTGCTATTTGCGCATCCAATCGTCTGGCCGGCGGCTTTGCGAGCCGTTTTCTGCGTTCCCTGTTCAGCCGCGTTTTCCAAGGCTGCGCCGGCCCGCTGTTTATCGAAGCTCGAAGGAACGGGATCAAATTGCAAGTACTTGTCCGTGACAACAATGTCGACCAGGCCCTGCGCGTGCTCAAGAAGAAGATGCAGCGCGAAGGTGTCTTCCGCGAGATGAAGCTGCGCGGCCACTACGAAAAGCCGTCCGAAAAGCGCGCCCGCGAAAAGGCCGAGGCCGTCCGCCGCACCCGCAAGCTGGCGCGCAAGCGCGCCCAGCGCGAGGGCCTTTTGAGCAAGAAGGGCCGCTGACGGGACATTGGCGGCACAAGAGGTGACGGCACAAGGGGTCGATCCGCCCCGAATTCGTCCAGATCGAACGGCAACCATGGCGTGACCTTGAAACGGCCACGCCATTTTTGTGCGCACAGGGCGCAAGGTGAGAGAGGGACCGATGAAATGGACACATCTCGCGCCGCCATGGAAGAAAAGGCCCCGAACGCCGTGCCCGCGCGCGGGGCGCGCCTGACGCCGCTCGCGCTCGCCTGCCTTGCCGGCCTGGCGCTCGGCGGATGCCAGACCGCGACCCTTCAGGGCGAGGTGGCGACCATCGAGCGCGAGCAGGGCAGCGCCGAGAACATCGCCTCGCTGACCGAAGTGATCCGCGCCAGTCCGGGCGATGCGCGCGCCTACAATGTGCGCGGCTCGGCGTTCGGGCGCGGCGGGCTCTACCGCGAGGCGCTTGATGATTTCAACCGGGCGATCGCGCTCGATCGGCGCTTTTACGAAGCCTACGCCAACCGCGCGCTGATCCATCGCCTGCTGGGCGATCAGGCGAGCGCGGCGGCCGACTATTCGGCCGCCCTGCGCATCAACCCCCGCTACGACAAGGCCTATATCGGCCGCGGCGAGCTCTACCGCCGGGCCGGCCGCACGACCGAGGCCTTCGGCGACTTCCAGCGCGCCATACGGCTCGACACGACAGACCCGCGCGCCTATCACCGCCGCGGCCTGATCTACCAGACGCGCGACCAGCACCAGTTCGCGATCGACGATTTCTCGACCGCCATCTCGCTTCAGCCGGACGCGCCAGAGCCCTACAATGCCCGCGCCATCTCCTATCTGGCG
>NZ_CFIFWG010000235.1:0-2827 GCF_984466335.1 Roseitalea sp.
GAAGTCGACGAAGCAAACCCTCCCGCCCGCGCGCTCTACCGCAGGCTGGGCTTTGCCGTCGTCGGCGGCCGGCCGGACTATTATCGCGGCCGGAACGGCGGGCGCGGCGGCGCGCTCGTCATGCGCCGCGACGTGGCGCCCGTCCGCAAGAGGCGCTGATGGACCGTTTGCGCGGCGCGTTCGTCGTCCTCCAGGTGCTGGCGATCTCGATCGTGCTCCTTCCGGTCCACATGCTCGCCCGCTGGCGGCGCTGGCCGCTGCGCAAGACGACGGCGCGCACCTGGCATCGCCTTGCGGCGCGCGCGATGGGCTTGCGCATCCGCGTGCATGGCCGCCTGGCGACGACCGCCGACCACGGCGTGCTGATCGCCGCCAACCATGGATCGTGGCTCGACATCGTCGCGCTCGGCGCGATCGCCCCGGTCAGCTTCATCGCCAAGGAGGAGGTCGGCACGTGGCCCGTCTTTGGGCACCTGGCACGCTTGCAGGATTCGGTCTTCGTCGCCCGCAATGCCCGCGCCAGCACGCGCGCGCAGGCGCAGGCGATCGCCGGACGGCTCGCCGACGGCGACGCCATGGTCCTGTTCGCCGAGGGCACCACGTCCTGCGGCAACTTCGTCCTGCCGTTCAAATCGGCCCTGTTCGGCGCGCTCGGCATGGGCGGCGGCGAGGCGGGCGACAAATGGGTCCAGCCCGTCGCCATCGCCTATGTCGGGGCCGACGGCATTCCGCTTGGCCGCCGGGGACGCCAGCTCGCCGCCTGGCCCGGCGATGTCGGCATGGCCGCCCATCTGGGCCGCGTTCTGCGCGAAGGGCGCATCGACATTGCCGTCGGCTTTGCGGACCCCATCCGGGTGACGGCCCAGACAGACCGCAAGCAGCTCGCCGCCGAGTCCGAAAACGCCGTGCGCGCCATGATGTCGGCGCTCCTGCTCGGCCGGGACCCGGCTTTCGCGGCACCCGAAAAACCGCTAAACACCGCCCATGAGCAAAGCTGAAACCGCGCCGGACCGCACCGTCGACAATCCTCGCAAGGTCTTCGTGAAGACCTATGGCTGCCAGATGAACGTCTATGACAGCCAGCGCATGGCCGATGCGCTGGCGCGCGACGGCTTCGTCGAGACCGAAACGCCGGACGATGCCGACATGGTGCTGCTCAACACCTGCCACATCCGCGAGAAGGCGGCCGAGAAGGTCTATTCGGAGATCGGCCGGCTGCGGCAGTTGCGCGACAGGCGCCGCAAGACCGGCGCCGACATGATGATCGGCGTCGCCGGCTGCGTCGCCCAGGCCGAGGGCCGCGAGATGATCGCCCGCGCCCCGGCCGTCGACTTCGTGATCGGCCCGACCACCTATCACCGCCTGCCCGATGTCGTCGCCCGCGCGCGCGGTGGCGAAAAGGTTGTCGAGACCGAGTTCGCGGTCGAGGACAAGTTCGAACATCTGCCAAAGCAGCAAAAACGCGCCGTGCGGAGCCGCGGCGTCGCCGCGTTCCTGACCGTGCAGGAAGGCTGCGACAAGTTCTGCACCTTCTGCGTCGTGCCCTATACGCGCGGCGCGGAAGTGTCGCGCCCGGTCGCGCAGATCGTCGCCGAGGCGCGCGGGCTGGTCGCCGCCGGCGTGCGCGAGATCACGCTGCTCGGCCAGAACGTCAATGCCTGGCACGGCGAGGGGCCGGACGGCCGTCCCTGGGGGCTGGGTGAATTGCTGCGCGAACTGGCGCGGATCGAAGGGCTCGCCCGGCTGCGCTACACCACCAGCCATCCGCGCGACATGGACGATGCGCTGATCGCCGCCCATCGCGACCTCGACATGCTGATGCCCTATCTGCACCTGCCGGTGCAGGCGGGCTCTGACCGCATCCTGAAGGCCATGAACCGCAAGCACACGGCCGACGACTATCGCCGCCTGATCGACCGCATCCGGCGGGCGCGGCCGGACATTGCGCTTTCGGGCGATTTCATCGTCGGCTTTCCCGGCGAGACCGACGCCGATTTCGAGGACACGCTGATGCTCGTTCGCCAGGTGGCCTACGCGCAGGCCTTCTCGTTCAAATATTCGCCTCGTCCGGGCACGCCGGGCGCGACGATGGACGGCCATGTGGACGAACGGGTCAAGTCGGAGCGCCTTCATCGTCTCCAGGCGCTTCTGGCCGAGCAGCAGGCGGCCTTCATGCAAAGCCTTGTGGGCAAACAGGTTTCGGTGCTGCTCGAAAAGCCGGGCCGGGAGCCGGGCCAGCTTGTCGGGCGTTCGCCCTTCCTCCAGCCGGTCATCTGTGATGAAACTGTCGGAAAGATCGGCGACATTGCCGCCGTGCGAATCGAGCGGGCCTCGACCAACAGCCTGATCTCGGCACAGGCGGCGCGCCGCCGCCGCGCGGCTTGAAAGCAAGGGCAGGGCAGACCGCTTGACGACGCAAACCGGTGCCAAAACGCACGTCGCGCCGCATGGTGCTTCCGATCTGGCTCATATCGTCATGACCTTCGACAACAACCATCACGCGCGCGCTCTGTTCGGCCAGTTCGACCAGAACCTGGCGCTGATCGAACAAAGGCTCGGCATCGATGTGCGGGCGCGGGGCAACCAGGTGACGATCAAGGGCGAGCCGATGGCCACCGAACAGGCGCGCCGGGCGCTCGACTGGCTCTATGACCGGATCGAGGAGGGCGGCGGGGAGCCCGAATCGTCCGACGTGGAGGGCGCGTTGCGCATGGCGGTGGCCGCCGACGATCAGCTCCTCTTGCCGACGATGGACGGAGCCGGCCGGCTCGCCGCCGCGCGGATCGCCACGCGCAAGCGGACCATCACGGCGCGCACGCCCAACCAG
>NZ_CFIFWG010000236.1:0-2818 GCF_984466335.1 Roseitalea sp.
GCCGCCGGGCGCGGGCGCCGCGGCGGCTTTTCATCGTCAAGCCCGCAATCGTGCTGAAGCCTTACTTGATCTTGGCTTCCTTGAAATCGACGTGCTTCTTGGCGATCGGATCGTATTTCCGCTTGACCATCTTTTCGGTCATGGTGCGGCTGTTCTTCTTCGTGACATAGAAAAAGCCCGTATCCGCCGTCGATTGCAGCTTGATCTTGATGGTCGTGGCCTTGGCCATGGTCGGCGCCTTTCGAACGGTCCCGGTGCGGTCTCATGAGAAAACGCCGGCGCGCGCGAGCGGCGACCGGGCGTCCGCTCGGCAGATGGCGCATCGGCCGGCGAAAGTCAAGCCGCGCCGGACGGACCCCGTGCAAAGGCGGCCTCGGCGGGATATTCGACGATGCGCCGCCCGTTTCGCATCCGGAAACAGGGCACGGCCGGGTCGTCCGAGAGTGCCGGATCGGCGCGCAGGCGGGCGGCCGCGTGCCGCATGACCGTCGCCGTGATCTCGTGCAGCCGGTCGTCCGGCCCGGCCTGCGGCGGATACCAGCCAACGTCCGCCAGTTCGCCGTCTGTGCCGCCGAACGCAAGGCGCGCCCGGTCGACCGAGGCCAGAAAGAAGCGCGTGTCGTAGCGGCGCACCTGGCCGGGCGGCGTGATCGCCCGTGCGATGTAGCGGACTGGCGTGCGCAGGGCCTTGGCGTTAAGGATCAGGCCGGTCTCCTCGCGCGCCTCGCGCAGCGCGCAAGCGCCGAAGGCGGCCGCGCGTCGCGATCCGCCGCGCGGGGCCAACTCGCCCGCCAGTCGCCTCAGATCGGGTTCGCTCAGCGCATGGGCTTGGCTTGCGCGCGTGTCGGCCCGTTCGAGCCGGCCGCCGGGGAAGACGCGCATATGCGCCATGAAGACATGGCCGCCGGAGCGCTCGCCCATCAGAAAGCGCGGCTCGGCCCCCGACATGTCGGCAAGGACCAGCGAGGCCGCGTCGGCCGGCCTGAGAGCAGGGCGCCCGGTCACGGCGATTGCGTTGCCGGGCGGTCAGCCATGGTGCCGCGGATCGATGTCGGGATCGGCGATGGCGTCGTCCTCTCCGCCGAACCCGTGCATCCGGTTGGCCCATTGCAGGCCGATCACGATGCCCTTGATCGGCGGGATCAGCGCCAGCGCCAGAACGATCGTGACGGGAATCCACAGCGCCAGATGCACCCATGCGGGCCAGTCGGTGACGCGTTCGACCATCACGAAGCCGGCGACGACGATATGGCCGACGATGAAGACGTTCAGATAGGCCGGCAGGTCGTCGGCCCGATGGTGGAAGATCGCCTCGGCGCAATGGCCGCATCGCTCGACCGATTTTGCGTAGGAGGCAAACAGCGCGCCCGTGCCGCAACGCGGGCAGCGGCTTCTGGCGCCGCGCCACATGGCAGCCAGCAGCGGCCGGCGCGGCCCGCCGCCCGCGCCGCCGAAGCTGTGCGTTTCGATCGCTTCGCTCATCGCTTGTTCCTTCTCCGGCTCGCCCGTTCGCGCCCGCGCCCGCGCCCGCCGGGCCTTGCGCGGCGGGCCTTGTGGCGCGATGTCATCGCTCCGCCCAGATCGCGCGGTTCGCTTTCCATGTCAAAGCGGATCGCGCCGGCCATGGCCTGAACCTCGGCGAGCTTGACCGCGACGGCATCGCCCAGCCGGTATCCGGTTCCGGTGCGCTCGCCGACCATGGCGTGCAGCCCCTCGTCATGGGCGAAATACTCATCGCCCAATGTCGATGCGGGAACGAACCCGTCCGCCCCAAGGGCGTCGAGCGTCACGAACAGGCCGGCGCCCGACATGCCCGAGACGCGCGCCTCGAAGGTCTCGCCAAGCCGGTCGGACAGGTGTTCGGCGATCAGCCGGTCCACCGTGTCGCGCTCGGCGTTCACCGCGCGCCGCTCGGCGGCCGAGATCAGCCCGGCGACCTCGCGCAGCGCGTCGGCCTCCATGTCCGGCAGCCCGTCGCCGCCGTCCCCAAGGCCGCACGCGCCGATCAACGCGCGATGCACGATCAGGTCCGCATAGCGCCGGATCGGCGAGGTGAAATGGGCGTAGCGGCGCAGATTGAGGCCGAAATGGCCGATATTGTCGGGCGAATATTCGGCCTGGCTCTGCGCGCGCAGCACGACGCCGTGCACCAGCGGCGCATGGTCCGTGTCCGCAACGCGCGCCAGGATGGCGTTGAAGGCGGACGGACGCAGCTGCGCCCCGCGCGCCAGCGGGATGTCGAGCGTCTTGAGGAACGCGCGCAGCGCCTCCTGCTTGGCGAGCGCGGGCGCATCGTGCGTGCGGAACACGAGCGCCTGCTTTCTGGATTCGAGCGTTTCGGCGGCGGCGACATTGGCCTGGATCATGCACTCCTCGATCAGCCTGTGCGCATCCAGGCGCGGCACCGCCACCACCTTGTCCACCGTGCCGTCTTCGGCGAGCACGATTTTGCGCTCGGCAATGTCCAGCTCCAGCGGCTCGCGGTTCCGCCGGCCCTTGAGCAGGCAGGCATAGGCCGCCCAGAGCGGCTTGAGGATCGTCTCCAGGATCGGCGCGGTGGTCGCGTCCGGCGCGCCGTCGATGGCCCGCTGCGCCTGCTCGTAGGAGAGCCGGGCATGCGAGCGCATCACGATGCGGCCGAACGAATGGCCGATCTTGCGTCCGCGCGCGTCGAACACCATGCGCACGGCCATGGCCGGCCGGTCTTCGTTCTCGCGCAGCGAGCACAGATCGTTGGAGATGCGCTCGGGCAGCATTGGCACCACCCGGTCGGGGAAATAGACCGAGTTGCCCCGCTTTTGCGCCTCGCGGTCCATCG
>NZ_CFIFWG010000237.1:0-2775 GCF_984466335.1 Roseitalea sp.
TGCCGGCCCGGATCACCTGTCGCGCGCCCGTCGCCGCCGAAGAGGCCGGCCCGCTGGCCGCCGCGCTCGGCGCGATGGGCGCGCAACTGGCCATGGAGCCGGGGCCGCCCTTCCGCGTCGCCATAAGGCGCCAGCCCTCGCTGCACCCATGGGTCCACGTCGCGGCCGGCTGGAGCGAAACCACCGTCGCGGCGGTGCTTCTGGCGGCGCTGAACACGCCGGGCACGACACGGCTGAAGGCGGCCGGCGCCGCGCCGCGCGCCGCCGCCGACCGCCTTTCGCGCTTTGGCGTCGATTGCGGTCTTGCCGCCGCCGACGGCCTGTGGTCATTGGCGGTCAGGGGGCGGCGCGCGCTGAAGGGTCCCGGAGCGGCGGCGGCCATATGAGCACCGTGATCGCCATCGACGGGCCGGCCGCCTCGGGCAAGGGCACGCTCGCCCGCCGCATCGCCGCCCATTACGAGCTGAGGCATCTCGACACCGGCCTGACCTATCGCGCGGTCGCACACGCGCTCATTGCCGCCGGCCGGCCGCTTGACGATGAACCCGGCGCGGTCCGCGCCGCCGAAACGCTGGACCTTTCGGCGATGGACCGGGCGGTGCTGGCCGACCATGCGGTGGGCGAGGCGGCATCCAGGGTCGCCGCCATGCCGGCGGTGCGGCAGGCGCTGGTCGCCCGCCAGCGCGCGTTTGCGCGAACGCCGCCAGGCGCGGTGCTGGACGGCCGGGACATCGGCACGACCGTGTGCCCGGACGCGCCGGCCAAGCTCTACGTCACCGCCGGCGCCCCGGTGCGGGCGAAGCGGCGCTTTCACGAGATCGTGTCGGCCGGCGGGGCGGCGGACGAGGCGGCGGTCCTGGCCGACATCGAGCGGCGCGACGCGCGCGACATGGGCCGCGCCGACTCCCCGCTCAGGCCCGCCGCCGACGCGCACTTGCTTGACACCTCCGATATGACTATAGAGGCGGCGTTTCAGGCGGCCCGCGCGATCGTTGACCGGGCGCTTGAGCGACCTGAACCCGTCAGCGACGATCCCGCGCCGGACAGCCCTTAAAGGGCTTGGATCGCACGCAGGCAGACCGAACGCGAACCCCGGCGCCCGCGCGCGGCGAAGACACGAAAAGCCCGCCCCGCGCTCCAGGAGCACCAATGTCGGAACTGAACCCCACGCGGGAGGACTTTGCGAGCCTCCTTGAAGCCTCGCTCGCCAGCCAGGACGCGATCGAGGGAGGCGTCGTCCAAGGCACGATCACCGCCATCGAAAAGGACATGGCCATCGTCGATGTCGGCCTGAAGGTCGAAGGACGCATCGCGCTCAAGGAATTCGGAGCGAAGGCCAAGGACGGCACGCTCGATGTCGGCGACACGGTCGAGGTCTATGTCGAGCGCATCGAGAACGCGCTTGGCGAGGCGGTGCTGTCGCGCGACAAGGCCCGCAGGGAGGAAGCCTGGGTCAAGCTCGAAGCCAAGTTCAACAGTGGCGAACGGGTCGAGGGCCAGATCTTCAATCAGGTCAAGGGCGGCTTCACCGTCGATCTGGACGGCGCCGTCGCCTTCCTGCCACGCAGCCAGGTGGACATTCGCCCGATCCGCGACGTCACGCCGCTGATGCACACACCCCAGCCCTTCGAAATCCTCAAGATGGACAAGCGCCGCGGCAACATCGTCGTCTCGCGTCGCACCGTGCTTGAGGAAAGCCGCGCCGAGCAGCGCTCGGAGATCGTGCAGAATCTCGAAGAGGGCCAGGTGGTCGAAGGTGTGGTCAAGAACATCACCGACTATGGTGCCTTCGTCGACCTTGGCGGCATCGACGGCCTGCTGCACGTCACCGACATGGCCTGGCGGCGCGTCAACCATCCCACCGAGATCCTGCAGATCGGCCAGACGGTCAAGGTGCAGATCATCCGCATCAACCAGGAGACGCACCGCATCTCACTGGGCATGAAGCAGCTCGAAGCCGATCCTTGGGACGGCATCGGCACCAAGTACCCGATCGGCAAGAGGATCACGGGCCGGGTGACCAACATCACCGATTACGGCGCCTTCGTCGAGGTCGAGCCGGGCATCGAGGGCCTGATCCACGTCTCGGAGATGAGCTGGACCAAGAAGAACGTCCATCCGGGCAAGATCCTTTCGACCAGCCAGCAAGTCGATGTGGTCGTGCTCGAAGTCGACCCGGACAAGCGCCGCATCTCGCTCGGCCTCAAGCAGACGCTCAGCAACCCTTGGGACGATTTCGCGCAAAGCCATCCGGTCGGCGGCGTCGTCGAGGGCGAGGTCAAGAACAAGACCGAATTCGGCCTGTTCATCGGCCTGGACGGCGATGTGGACGGCATGGTCCATCTGTCCGACCTCGACTGGAACCGGTCGGGCGAGGATGCGATCGAGGACTATCACAAGGGCGACGTGGTCAAGGCCGTGGTGCTCGATGTCGATGTCGACAAGGAGCGCATCTCGCTGGGCATCAAGCAGTTGACCAAGGATGCGATCGCCGACGCGGCGGCCTCGGGCACCCTGCGCAAGAATGCCGTGGTCACCTGCGAGGTCACCGCGGTCACCGATGGCGGCATCGAGGTGAGGCTGGTCGATCACGACCTCGATAGCTTCATCCGCCGCTCGGACCTGTCGCGCGACCGCGACGAACAGCGCCCCGAGCGCTTCTCGGCCGGTCAGCGGGTGGACGCGCGCGTCACCCAGTTCAACAAGAAGGACCGCCGCGTCTCCGTGTCGATCAAGGCGCTGGAAATCGCCGAGGAGAAGGAAGCGGTCGCCCAG
>NZ_CFIFWG010000238.1:0-2747 GCF_984466335.1 Roseitalea sp.
TCCGGCGCGATCATGCTCTACAAGGGGCCGGACACGGTCATTGCCGCGCCCGACGGCCGGGCGGCGATCAACGCCAACGCCACCGCGGCGCTGGCCACGGCGGGCTCGGGCGATGTGCTCGCCGGCATCATCGCCGGCCTTGCCGGCCAGTCCATGCCCGCGTTCGAGGCGGCTTGCGCTGCGGCGTGGCTGCACGCCGAGGCGGGCAAGCGGGCCGGACCGCATGCCGTCGCCGAGGACCTGGTTTCGGCGCTTGCGCCGGTGCTGTCCGGGGTGGCCGATCCGGGCTGACGCGAAGGGCCGTCCGCGCGCCGATTTGCGTGGCCGGAAAGATGCGGTTAACCATGACGGACCTATGGTTTGGGCCATGGCGCAAGACAGGACCGAGGCGGGGCCGTGATGGACGAGCCGGGGCAGGGCGCGGAAGGCTTCATGCCGGCGGGCGCGATGCGCTCTCTGGCCATGCGCCTGTGCGCGGCCCTTGCGGTCGTTCTGGCCACGACCTTGTCCGGCCTTGCCGCGTTCGACGCGCCGGTCGCCATCGACGTGCGCGCGGTCGGCGACGAGCGGGCCACGCGGATCATCATCAGCTTCGACCGGCCGGTTGCGGTCGATCACAAGCTCCTCGATCACCCTTATCGGCTCGTGCTCGACCTCGAACGCGTCGGCTATGGCTTCGAATTGGCGGACGATGCCTTTTCCGGCCTCGTCGCGGCGATGCGCTATGGAGACATGAGCCAGGACGCCTCCCGCATGATCTTCGAGGTCGGCGCGCCGTTCGAGGTGGTCGAGTTGTCGAACAGTTCGACAAACGGTTTGTACAGGCTCGTCATCGATGTGCGCAAGGCCGATGAGGCGGTGTTTCAAAGGGCCATGATCAATACGATGGCGACCGGCTCGATCATCGCCCGCGCCTCGAAGGCCGACCGCCTCGGCGCCGTGCCGCTGGCCGCCGCGCCCGCCGGCGGCTCGTTCACGGTCGTGCTCGATGCCGGCCATGGCGGCATCGACAGCGGCGCCATCGGCCTGGGTGGAACGCGCGAGAAGGACATCGCCCTGAAGTTCGCGCGCCAGATGCGCGCCGAACTGGAAAGATCGCCCGGCGTGCGCGTCGTGATGACCCGCGACGACGACATCTTCATTCCTCTCGACGAGCGCGTGCGGTTCGCCCGCCAGCACGATGCCGACCTGTTCGTCTCGCTGCATGCCGATTCGGTACGCCAGTCCCATGTGCGTGGCGCGACGGTCTACACGATCTCCGACAGGGCATCGGATGCCGTGGCCGCCGAGATCGCCGAGGCGGAGAACCTGTCCGATTCGATCGCGGGTATCGTTCACGAGGATGAGCGCGGCCCCGTCACCGACATTCTGGTCGACCTGGCGCGCCAGGAAACGCTCCGCTTTTCGGTGCAGTTCGCCCGTCTCGCCGTTTCGCATATCTCCAGGGAGTATCGAATCAACACCAACCCGCACCGGTTCGCCGGCTTTCGCGTCTTGCGCGCGCCGGATGTGCCTTCCGTGCTGGTGGAACTCGGCTTTCTGTCCAACCGGGAGGACGAAAAGCTTCTGAACCGCGCCGAATGGCGCGCTGGCCTGGCCGCGGAACTGTCCGCCGCGGTCATTGAGTTCGCCGCGCTTTCCGGTCGCCGGCTCGTTGTCGAAACCGCCGGTTCGACGAACTGAACGGCTCGCCGGAACGTCGGGACGCTGAAATGCTCTGGGGCCTGCGGGGTGGCGTTCGCCATGTTGCTGTCGCATTGTCCCCGCACCGCTGAGTCTCGGCTTGGGGATGGGCCGCGTCGGCGCCTCCGGGCGACGGCGGAAAACGATAGGCGAGAACCATGATTCGCTTGATGGGTTATTTTTTCGGGATCGGGATCGCGGGCTTCCTGCTCGTTGCGGCGGCGGCGGTCGTCTATATCGGCAATCTGGCCGAGGATCTGCCCGATTACGAGGTGCTGGCGCGCTACGAGCCGCCGGTGACGACGCGCATATACTCGGTGGACGGCCAGTTGATGGGCGAGTTCGCGCGTCAGCGCCGCCTTTTCCTGCCCATCCAGGCCGTCCCGGACCGCGTCAAGGCCGCTTTCCTTTCGGCCGAGGACAAGAATTTCTACAACCACCCCGGCGTCGACTTCCTGGCGCTTGCGCGGGCCATGGCCACAAATGTCGACATTGTCCTTAGCGGCGACAGTCGGCGGTTTGTCGGCGGCTCGACCATCACCCAGCAGGTGGCCAAGAACTTCCTTCTGACATCGGACCGCACGATCGACCGCAAGGTCAAGGAAGCGCTGCTCGCATTCCGCATCGAGCAGGCCTACTCCAAGGATCGCATCCTTGAACTCTATCTGAACGAGATCTTCTTCGGCGCCGGCGCCTACGGCATCGCCGGCGCCGCGCTGACCTATTTCGGCAAGGCGGTCAACGAGCTCGATCTGCACGAGGCCGCCTATCTGGCCGCGCTCCCCAAGGCGCCGTCCAACTATCATCCGTTCGACGACACCGAGGCCGCCATCGGCCGGCGCAACTGGATCATCGACCGCATGGTCGAGAACGGCTATGTGACCCACGAGGTGGCCGAGATCGCAAAGAGCGAGCCGCTCGGGGTCAATTTCCGCCGCTCGGGCGCGCTCGTTTTCGCCTCCGAATATTTCACCCAGGAAGTGCGCCAGCAGATCATCGAGCGCTACGGCAATGATGCGCTCTACGAGGGCGGCCTTGCGGTGCGCACGACGCTCGATCCGACG
>NZ_CFIFWG010000239.1:0-2732 GCF_984466335.1 Roseitalea sp.
TCGGCGTCATAGGCGGCCATGTCGGCGCGCATGATCGCGGCGGTGTAGCGGGCGATGTCGAGACCGGTGCGGAAGCGGTTCTGAAGCCGCATGCGGGCGACGGATTCGGGATCGATGCCGCCCCAGGGCGCGCCGTGCGCGGCCACCAGATCGGATGCGGCGGCGATTTCGGATTGGTAGCTCATGGTCGGCTCCTCACGCTGGCGGATCGGTTTTGTAAACACCTGTCACAATCGCCGCTTCAACCGGGCGCGGACGGGCGTTCCCGCCCGTTTCGTTAGGCCGATCGCCGTCCGGACGCACGCAAATGCCGCCTTCACATGGTGAAAATCGTGTCAAAAGGGCGCGGGATTGGGCGCGGCCGTGTGGATTTGTGAAGATTGTGACAAGGCGGGCCCGCCACCGCTTCCTCGCCCCGGCGGGGAGAGGGGCCCGCCCGTGTCCGTCAAAGGGGAGGCGCGACCCGCGCCCTACCCCTCGACGTCGTGGACGTGGCCCTTCACCTCAAGGAACGAATCGGGCGTCACCGAGATCGTGTCGATGCCGGCATCGACAAGGAGCTTGGCGTAGGAGGGCGAGTTGGACGGCGCCTGGCCGCAGAAGCCCACCTTGCAGCCCTTGGCATGCGCCCTCTCGACGATCTGGCCGATCATCCACAGGACGGCCGGATCGCGCTCGTCGAACACATCCGCCAGTTCGCCCGAATCGCGGTCAACGCCGAGCGTCAACTGCGTCAGGTCGTTGGAGCCGATCGAGAAGCCGTCGAACCGCTCGGCGAACCGTTCGGCCAGGATCACGTTGGACGGGACCTCGCACATCACATAGATTTCAAGGCCGTTCTCGCCGCGCCTGAGCCCGGCCTGCGCCATCACATCGAGCACCCTGTCGGCCTCGGTGAGCGTGCGGCAGAACGGGATCATGACGATCACATTGTCAAAGCCCATCTCCTCGCGCAGCTTCTTGATCGCCCTGCATTCCAGCTCGAAGCCGGGCCGGTAGCCGGGCGCGTAATAGCGCGAGGCGCCGCGCCAGCCGATCATCGGATTTTCCTCCCTGGGCTCGAAATCGCGCCCGCCCAGAAGCTCGGCATATTCGTTGGTCTTGAAGTCGCTCATGCGCACGATGACGCGGTTGGGATAGGCGACGGCGGCGATGCGCGACAGCCCGCGCGCCAGTTCGTCGACGAAGAAGTCGGCCTTGTCGTCGTAGCCGCGCGTGATCCGGGCGATCTCGGCCCTGGCGTCCTCGTCCTTCAGCGTGTCGAAATCGATCAGCGCCATCGGATGGACCTTGATGACGTTGTTGACGACGAACTCCATGCGCGCCAGACCGACGCCGTCGGAGGGCAGGCGCCACCAGCGGAACGCGGCCGACGGGCTCGCCATGTTCAGCATGATCTTCGTTTTCGTCTCGGGCACGTCGGTCAGCGAGATGTCTTCGGACGAATAGTCGGCGATGCCCTCATAGACATAGCCGCGGTCGCCCTCGGCGCAGGAGACGGTGACCTCCTGATGGTCGTGCAGCACATGGGTGGCCTCGCCCGTGCCGACGATCGCCGGCAGGCCCAGTTCGCGGCTGACGATGGCAGCGTGCGAGGTGCGCCCGCCATGGTCGGTGACGATGGCCGCCGCCCGCTTCATGATCGGCACCCAGTCCGGATCGGTGATCGAGGTGACAAGGATCGACCCGTCGACGAACTTGTCGATGTCCTTTGCGTGCTCGATCAGGCAGACGGGCGCGGCGACGACGGCGGCGCCGACAGAAAGGCCGGCGAGCAGCATCCTGCCCTTGTTTTCGATCGTATAGGACTTGATCGTGCCCTGATTGGCGCGCGACTGCACGGTCTCGGGCCGTGCCTGGACGATGTAGAGCTTGCCGGTCTCGCCGTCCTTGGCCCACTCCATGTCCATGGGCTGGCCGTAATGGCCCTCGATGGTGACGGCCATCTTCGCCAGTTCGAGGATTTCGTCGTCGCCGAGCACGAAGGATGCGCGCTCGGCCTTGGAGGTGGGCACGTTGCGGGTCATCGCGCCCGCCTCGCGCGCATAGATCATCTTGATGTCTTTGGAGCCGCGCGTCTTCTCGATGATCGGCTTGAGGGCGGGATTGTCCAGGAACGGCTTGTAGACCTCGTATTCGTCCGGGTTCACCGCGCCCTGGACGACATTTTCGCCAAGGCCCCAGGCGGCATTGATGAGGACGGCCTTGTCGAAGCCCGATTCGGTGTCGATCGAGAACATCACGCCCGAGCCGCCAATGTCCGAGCGCACCATCTGCTGGATGCCGATCGACAATGCGACCTGGGTGTGGTCGAAGCCGTGCAGCTTGCGGTAGGTGATCGCGCGATCGGTGAACAGCGAGGCATAGCAGCGGCGGCAGCTTTCGAGCAGCGCCACCTCGCCGCGCACGTTCAGGAACGTCTCCTGCTGGCCGGCGAACGAGGCTTCCGGCAGATCCTCGGCGGTGGCCGACGAGCGCACCGCGACCGACAGATTCTCGGTGCCGGCACGCGCGGACAGTGCGCGATAGGCGCTCAGAATGTCGGCGCGGATATCGTCGGGCCAGTCGCCGTTGAAGATCGCCTCCCGGATCGCCTTGCCGGCCTGCTGCAATGTCAGCCGGCCATCGTCGAAGCGCTCGACCTGGTCGCCGATGAGCGTGTCGAGATCGTTGGCGGCCAGATAGGCGCGAAACGCCTCGGAGGTCGTCGCATAGCCGCCCGGCACGGCGAC
>NZ_CFIFWG010000240.1:0-2675 GCF_984466335.1 Roseitalea sp.
ATCGTCGCCCCACTTCTCGCGCACCTTGACGAACAGGAACAGATGCGCCGGCTGGCCGGCCAGTTCGGCGATCTCGGTGCGCGCGGCCATCGAGATCGCCTTGATCGTCGCGCCGCCCCTGCCGAGCACGATCTTCTTGTGGCCGTCGCGCTCGACATAGATCACCTGCTCGATGCGCGCCGAGCCGTCCTTGCGCTCCTGCCAGGTCTCGGTCTCGACCGTTGCGGCATAGGGCAGTTCCTGGTGCAGCCGCTCATAGAGCTTCTCGCGGGTGATCTCGGCGGCCAGCATGCGCATGGGCAGGTCCGAAAGCTGATCCTCGGGATAGAGCCAGGGACCCTCGGGGAGAGCGCCGGCAAGCGCGGCGAGAAGATCGTCGCAGCCCGAGCCGGTCAGCGCCGAGACCATGAACGTCCGCGCGAAGCCGGCCTGATCGTTCAGCCTGCCGGCCAGGTCCAGAAGCTTGGGCGGATCGATCGCATCGACCTTGTTGAGAACCAGCCAGCGGGCCGTCTTCACGCCGGGCAGCGCATCGACAATTGCCTGTTCCTCGTCGCCCAGGCCCTTGCGCGCATCGATCAGAACGAGCACGAGATCGGCATCGTGCGCGCCGGCCCAGGCCGCCCGCACCATCGCCCGGTCGAGCCGGCGCCGGGGCGCGAAGATGCCCGGCGTGTCGACGAAGACGATCTGGCTCGCGCCGTGGATCGCAACGCCGCGTATGGGCGCGCGCGTCGTCTGCACCTTGCGCGAGACGATCGTGACCTTCGAACCGACGAGACGGTTGACCAGCGTCGACTTGCCGGCGTTCGGCGCGCCGATCAGCGCGACGAACCCGGCGCGGCTTCCGGTCCGCGCATCGTCCGCGCCGCCGCCGGCGCTCATGGCGCGGCCACCGACTCGGCGGGCCAGATGCCTTCGCGCACCAGCACCGCCGCCGCCGCCGACTGCTCGGCCTGGCGCTTGGACGGACCGGTCGCCCGTTCGGGGGCAAGCGCGGCGATCCGCACCTCCACCGTGAAGGCGGGCGCATGGTCCGGGCCCTCGCGCAGGATCACCCGGTAGCACGGCGTTTGTGAAAAGCACTTGTGCGTCCACTCCTGAAGCTCGGTCTTGGCGTCGCGCCGGGCCGCCATGACATGGCGCGCGCGCGCGGTCCAGCAGCGCCGCACGAAGGCGCGCGCCGCCTCCAGGCCGCCTTCCAGATAGATGGTGGCGATCAGCGCCTCGACCACGTCGGCGCGCACGCTCTTGAGCCGCGCAGAGGCGATGTTGCCCATGTCGGCGCCAGCGCGGATGTGCCCCGTCAGCTCCAATTCGTCGGCGACGGACGCCAGCGTCTCGGCATTGACCAGCGCGTTCAGCCGCACCGACAGCTCGCCCTCGTCGGCCTGGTGAAACTCGGCAAACAGCATCTCGGCGATGCAAAGGCCGAGCACGCGGTCGCCCAGGAACTCCATGCGCTCGTAATCGGTGCCGGTGCGGTCCCGCGCGCTCGAATGGGTCAGGGCGCGGTCGAGGCGCGCAAGATCGGCGAAGGCGTGTCCGGTGACGCGTTCGAGATGGGCGAGCGTGTCGCTGGAAACCGGTTCGCCGGCGCCGGCCATTTGCGTCATCGCGATGCGGACTGCAAGAAGCGGTCGAAACGCAGTTCGGCCGGCCAGCGCCAGATTTCAAGCGGCGAAGCGCCGCCGGCGATCGAGAAGAAGACGATGTTGGCGCGGCCGACGAGATTTTCGTGGGGAACGAACCCGACATTGAAGCGGCTGTCGGCGGAGTTGTCGCGATTGTCGCCGAGCAGGAAATAGTGCCCGGCCGGCACGACGAACTGGCGCGTGTCGTCGCCGACCGTGCCCTGGGTGATGTCGAGCGTGCGGTAGGAGACGCCATTGGGCAGCGTTTCGCGATAGACGCGCACGGGTCGGTTCTGCTCGGTGATGTCGACATCGTCGATCGTGCCGATCGCCTCGCGCTCGACCGCCGCGCCATTGATGAAGAGCGCGCCGTCGCGCATCTGCACCGTGTCGCCGGGCAGGCCGATCACGCGCTTGATGTAGTCGAGCCTGGGATTGGAGGGCAGCTTGAAGACGGCCACGTCGCCGCGCTCGGGCGCGCCGGACCAGATGCGCCCGTCGAACAGATCCGGGCCGAAAGGCAGCGAATAGCGCGAATAGCCGTAAGCGAACTTGGAGACGAACAGATAGTCGCCTTCGAGCAGGGTCGGCCGCATCGAGCCCGAAGGAATCGAAAAGGGCTGGAACAGGAAGGTGCGGATCAAAAGCGCCAGGATCAGCGCCTGAACGACCACCGATACGACTTCGCCGATCCCGCCGGATTTCTTCTCGGTCTTTTCCGCCATGGTCATGGTCCTGCTCCTTGGTGTCCGGTTCCGCTTCGGGCCCGTGCGGTCCAGCGCCACATAATCCCTACAGGCCGGCGCTTCAATCGCGGGGCGGCCGGCTTTGCGCGGGAACGGCCTCGATGACGACGAACGCCTGCGCCAGAGGATAGTCGTCGGTGATGGTCAGGTGTATGACCGGCTCGTGCCCACCGGGCAACAGCGCCATGAGACGCGCGCGCGCGGCGCCGGTCAAGGCCATTGTCGGCTGGCCGGTCGCAAGGTTCACAACGCCCATGTCGCGCCAGTAGACGCCCCGCGCAATGCCGGTGCCGAG
>NZ_CFIFWG010000241.1:0-2652 GCF_984466335.1 Roseitalea sp.
CGGCGCGTCGATCGGAATGATCGGCCCCTGCGCCGAAAGATTGTAGGCCGTCGAGCCGGCCGGTGTAGCCACCATCACGCCGTCGCAGGTCAACCCGTCCATGCGCAGCTTGCCGTCGACCGAAATGCGCAGCTTGGCCGCCTGGTAGGACTGCCTGAACAGCGAGACCTCGTTGATCGCCAGCGCCCTGTGCGCCACGCCGTCGGCGTCGGTGGCGGTCATGCGCAAGGGGCGGATCGTCTCGGCCTCGGCGGCGGCGATGCGCTCGCGCAGGCCCTCGTCGCCGAACTCGTTCATCAGGAAGCCGACCGAACCGCGGTTCATCCCGTAGATGCGCTTTGCCGAGTTCATGAAGCGATGGATGGTTTGCAGCATGAAGCCGTCGCCGCCCAGCGCCACGATCGTTGCCGCCTCGTCCGGGGACGATTGCCCGTAAAGGGCGGCCAGCCGGTGCGCGGCTTCGTCGGCATCGGCGGTGCCGGACGACAAAAAGGCCAGGCTGCCGGTCAGGGTCTGGTCCATGGCGCTTGGCTCCGTGCCGCGACCCGTCCGGCCCTTCGAACGGCCGAACGCGCCGGAAAGGCGAACGCTGGTGCCCCCACACGGACTCGAACCGCGGACCTACTGATTACAAATCAGTTGCTCTACCAACTGAGCTATAGGGGCAGCCGCGTGCAGATAAGCACGACCGGCGCCGCTGTAAAGCGGCTTGGTTCACATGTCGTTAAGATATCCGCACGCGCGCCGCGCTACTCGGCTTCTTCCGCCGAGACCGCGTTCAGCAGACCGTACTTCTCCGCGCCCAGCTTGTCGATCAGATCGAGCTGCGTTTCGAGGAAGTCGATATGGCCTTCCTCGTCGGCGATCAGATCCTCAAACAGGCTCATCGAGACATAGTCGCCCGCCTCGTGGCAGATCTCGCGCGACTTCTTATAGGAATCCCAGGCCTCCCTTTCGCCTGCCAGATCGCATTCGAGCACTTCCCTGACGGTTTGGCCGATGCGCAGCGGGGCGACGTTCTGGAGGTTCGGAAAGCCTTCCAGGAACACGATACGCGCGATGATCTTGTCGGCGTGCTGCATCTCCTCGATGCCTTCGGCCCGCTCCTTCCTGGCAAGCTTCTGGTAGCCCCAATCCTCAAGCAGCCGGTAGTGCAGCCAGTACTGGTTGACCGCGCCCAGTTCGAGGAACAGAGCCTCGTTGAGCCGTTCGATGACCTTTTCATTGCCTTTCATTGGAATCCCTCCGGTTTATTGTATGGAGGGATAAAGAGGGATTCGGCGCCAAAAGATCAAGCGGCTTGACGCAATTTCGCGGCCCTTGCGATGCGGCGGACCGTCTCGCACCGATCGTGCTCCTCGCGGATGCGCAGGATGAAGGGGATGATCTTGTGTTCCGGGGTCGCCTTGCGCCGGTGGTAGGCCTCGCTGACCGAAACGATCGTGTCGATCACGCGGGGAAAGCAGCCGCAGCACTTACCGCGCCTGGCCATGGCGTGGTAGACCATGGCCGGCGTGATCAACCGCCATTCATCCTTGTCCAGAAAGCCGGTGATGACCGCCTCGATCTCGGCCATGGCGATCACGTTGCAACTGCACACGATCATCGGCCGTCGCTCCTTGCGTCCGGGCGCATGGCCGCCCGCGCTGCATGATCCGGCGTGCCGGGGGCGTGATCCGGAGCGATCGGTCCTGTCCGGCCGGAGCGGTGCGCGCGCAAGGGAGCCGTCATCGCCGCCATCTCAGTGCAATGTCGCGCCGGCGGGCCGCCGGGCGTCCTCGGGCGCCGATGGATGGCGACCGGTCCGTTCGAGAATGCCGCCGATGACCGGCGCGGGGATCGGCAGCAGCGTCTTGCCCATCCCTTTCAGTATGAAGGCGAAATTGCCCGCCGCCACCGCCACGGGCTCGCAGCGGCTCGGACAGGTCAGCGTCCGCAGGCACAGATCGGCCGCCCGGTCGTCGCCGTTCTGAAGCCCGGAAACCAGGCCCAGGATCAGCGTCTCGTCGCGGCATATATGCAGCGATCCGGCCTCGAACGTATGAAGCGGGCATCTGGCGCACAGGCCGAGCGTGCCGACGAAATCGCAAAGCGCGGCGACGACGGGCCTGATGTCACGGACGTCGAGCGTTGCGCTATAAAGGCGTTTGATGTCTTCGAGGGGCTGCCCGCGGTCTCTGGCGGCGGCCTGCGTCCAGCAACGATAGCCTTCGAGCACGAGCCGCTCTGCGGGCCGCGCCATGTAGCGGGCGCTTTCATCGCTGATGCGGTTCAATCGATCCATGGCCCCTTCGCTTCGGCGCGGAAAAGCTGAGTTGATCGGTCAATTTATGCCGCACGTCCAAACCTGTGTCAAACACTCTAGTTTTAAGTGATTCTAAGTTTCGATCCGCCGGCGCGCCGGACATGCCGAACGGGGCGCTCCGTTTCCCATGACGCCGCCGGGTCGGGCCGTGCAGCAATTTCTTAAGGCGGCTGTGGCATCCTGTCAGGGTTCGTACCCAATCAAAGGCGATGGTGGCGGCTGCAAGACCGTGCCGCGCGCGCAAGCAAGGGAGACCGCATTGCCGTTTTGGACCGTCTGGCGGCGCCCTTTTGCTGAAAGCTGCGGTTTACCGACCCGGTTATTGTATTTTTTATCTACAAAATAAT
>NZ_CFIFWG010000242.1:0-2570 GCF_984466335.1 Roseitalea sp.
GGCTTTCCGTATTGAGACGAGATTTTCCGATGCGGCCGGCCGCGCCCGCGCCGCTGCCGCCGACCACAAGGACCGAACTGGATCGCATGGCGAAAGAAGAACTTCTGGAATTTCCCGGCGTTGTGACGGAGCTGCTCCCCAACGCCACCTTCCGCGTCAAACTGGAAAACGACCACGAGATCATCGCCCACACCGCCGGCAAGATGCGCAAGAACCGCATCCGCGTTCTGACCGGCGACAAGGTGCTGGTCGAGATGACGCCCTATGACCTGACCAAGGGCCGCATCACCTACCGCTTCAAATAGGCGCCCGATTCCCATGGATGCGCCGCGGACACTGGTTCTGGCCTCGGGCTCGCCGCGGCGCGTCGAATTGCTCGCGCAAGTCGGCATCGAGCCGGACCGGCTGCTGCCCACGCATCTCGACGAGACGCCGTTCAGGGCCGAGCATCCGCGCTCGCTCGCCCGCCGCCTTTCGGGCGAGAAGGCCGCAAGGGCGCGCGCCATCATCGAGGGGGAGCGCGAAGGGCCGGCCGCAGATGGGCGCGTGGCGGCCCCGTTCGTGCTCGCCGCCGACACGGTGGTCGCCGTCGGCAGCCAGATCATGCCCAAGGCGGAGCTTCTGGACGAGGCCTCGCAATGCCTGCGCATGCTGTCGGGCCGGGCGCACCGGGTCTATACGGGCCTGGCACTGTCAACGCCCAGGGGCCGGCTGCGCCAGCGCGTGGTCGAAAGCCGCGTGCGATTCAAGCGCCTCGGCCGCGAGGAGATGGAGGCCTATCTCGCTTCCGGCGAATGGCAGGGCAAGGCGGGCGGCTATGCCATCCAGGGCCTTGCGGGCGCGTTCGTCGTCAAGCTGGTGGGCTCCTACACCAATGTCGTCGGGCTGCCGCTGGCCGAGACCGTCGCGCTTCTGACGGGCGAGGGCTTTCCGGTGCATTTCACCTGGGCGCAGGGGGGCGTGTGATGGCCAAGATCGAGCCGTTGCGCCCGAAGCGCCAATGCCCCGAATGCGGCAGGCAAAGCGCGCGGGGGACCTACCCGTTCTGCTCGATCCGCTGCAAGAACGTCGATCTCAACCGCTGGCTGTCGGGCACTTATGTGATCCCGGGCCGCGACGGCGAGGACGATGGCGGCGCGCCGCCCGGCCCTGCGGGGCCGCCCTCGTAAACGGTTTCTTGGCGGGTGGTGGTTTAGGCCGGGAACCGACGGGGCGGCTCTCCTGGACGGCCGTGCTCTCATCGGGGCGTCCGTCTTCCCTCATCCCGAGCTTGCCGAAGGATCGAGGGAGGGCCGCAAGCCCGCCCTTCGAAAGGCTCTGGGTGAGGGCTTGCGGTGCTTGCCGGCGAACCCTCGGACGGGATTGAGCGATGCGCTTTGCGATCATCGGCACGGGCTTCGTGGCCGACTATTATATGGCGACGCTGGGCAACCATCCGGCGCTGGACATGGCCGGGGCATGGGATGTCGATGCCGATCGCCTGGCGCGGTTCTGCGGCCATTGGGATGTGCCGGCCTTTGCCTCGCAGGAGGCGCTGCTGGCCGACGACGATATCGAGACGGTCGCCGTGCTCACCCGTCCCGAGAGCCATTTCGACATCGCCATGGCCGTGATCGCGGCGGGCAGGAACGTCTATTGCGAGAAGCCGCTGGCGATGGCGCTCGGGCAGGCGCGGTCGCTGGTCGATGCGGCGGACGGGGCCGGGCTGGCGCTGGCGGGCGCGCCGGCCAATGCCCTGTCGGACGCGTTCGCGCTGGCGAAATCGACGCTCGACGGCGGCCGGATCGGCCGGCCCCGCCTGGTCTACGCCGAGATGGAGGACGGGCCGGTGTTCCGGCGGAACTGGCGCCATTGGCGCTCGATCTCCGGTGCGCCCTGGCCGGGCGCGCACGAGTTCCGCACCGGCTGCACGATCGAGCATGCCGGCTATGCGCTGACCTGGCTGATCGGGCTGTTCGGGCCGGTCCGGCGGATCACCGGGCAGTCGGGCACCTTCTTTTGCGACAAGGGCGCGGGCATTGCGGCGCACGAGATGGCGCCCGATTTCTCCTGTGCCATGCTTGCGTTCGACGATGGCATAATGGCGCGGCTGACGACCGGCCTTTGCGCGCCGCGCGACCGGGCGCTGACGGTCATGGGCGAGCATGGGACGCTGACCGTGGCCGACCTTTGGGACCATCGCTCGGCGGTGCATCTGGAACGGGTCGGCGGCAGGCCGGCCATGGCGCATCGGATCGTCCGCCGCATGGAGGCGCGGCTCGGCCGCGTGCTGCCGCTGCGGCTGCCGGCGGGCGGGAAGCTCTCCTATCCCGCCGCGCCGTCGCGCGCGCGCCTGCCGGCCTATCCCTCGCGGATCGACTTTTGCGCCGGGCTCGCCGCGGTCGCCGGTTGTCTCGACGGGCGTGGGACGGACCGGCGGCGACTGGCCGCCGAGGCGCTGCACGTCACCGAGGCGGCGCTGGCGCTCGACCGCCTGTCCGACCATGGCGGGCGCTATGTGATGCAAAGCGCCCTTTAGAGCGGTTTGTTTTTAGCTGGAATCGTTTGAGCGCCGGGATTTTGTGATCTGG
>NZ_CFIFWG010000243.1:0-2568 GCF_984466335.1 Roseitalea sp.
CACCGAGCGGTTCCGGTCGACCAGCTTGACCGGGTTGAAGTAACTGGCAACCGCCTGCTTGGTCTCCTCGTTGGCGGCATTGACCAGCCACAGCACGAGGAACAGACAGAACATCGCCGTCATGAAGTCGGCGAAGGCGATCTTCCAGGCGCCGCCATGGTGATCGTCATGATCGTCGTGGCCGCGCTTGACGATGATGATTTCCTGGCGCTCCTGCACGGCACTCATTGCGCGTCTCCCATCAGCAGCGCGCGCATCTCGCCAAGGCGCGTCGACAGCACCTGCGTGTCGACAATTGCCACCAGTTCGGCCTCGTCGGCGAGGGCGAATTCGGGCGCGGCCAGATCCGGGGGCCAATCGGCGGCGAGCGTATCGAGAAGCGCCTGCGGCCCGGAAACCTTCGCCCGGACCCAGCCGCCGGCGCGGATCGCCTCGGCCAGTTGGGCGCAGAACCGGTCAAGGGCAGCCGTCTCGACCGCCGCCATCAGCGGATGGGCCAGCATCGGGCCGAGGGCGGCCTTCACGGCCCCGGCGACGGCCTCGGCCATGGCCGGCACGGCGTGTCCGGCAAGCCGCGCAAGCTCGGCGGCATGGGCCTTCCTGAGTGCTTCGATCTCGGCGGTCAGCCCGGCGATCCGCGCATCGCTGTCCGGCCCTTCGGCGGCACGGTCCGCCTCGGGCTCCGGCATCGCCGGACCGGGCTGCGCGGACGCCGGATCGCCCTCAACGCCGTCGGACGGGGGGCGTTGGAGGGCCTGGACGGCTTGGGGGGCTTGGGCGGCCGGTGGCGTAAAGACCTGGGTCAGCATGGACTGAAGGCCGGCGGCGTCCCGATCAGGGGACATGTGGCCACGCACAGGAGCGACGTCTTCGCGACAAGGCGCGCGGACCGGCACGGGCGGGGACGGATCGAAGCCCGGCGCCGCCCCGCGTGGATCGAACAGCGGCTCGAAAACGCCGGCGGCGGCCGCCAAAGCGTCGGGCGTGTCGTCCTCGGCGAAATCGGGAAGCAGCGTCTTGAGGGCCCCACCCATCCTAGGAGACCGCTTCGTTGCCGAGCCAGCGGCGCAGGATCTGCGCGGCGCGCTCCTCGTTCATGTCGACGATCCGCGACAGGCGCTCTTCGGGCGCGGGTTTCAGCTGGATCGATTCGGCCGCCATGTCGACAAGGGATTCGCCGCCGCCGGCCATGGCGGCGTCTGCGGCGCCGGCGCCCTGGCCGGCCAGCAGCGGCGTCGGGGCGGCCTCGACACGCGCGACCTGCTCGGCGAAATCGCCTGAACGCAGCACATTGATCATCGGCCGCACCGCAAGGAAGATCACCGCCAGGATCACGCCGACGAAGGCAAGCGCGTTGATCGCCGTGCCCAGATGCTCGGTCAGAGAGGCCATGGCGCCGGGCGCGGCGGAGCCAGCCTCGGCCACGCCCTCGACAAAATCGAGCGCGGTGACGCTGAGAACGTCGCCGCGCTCGTCGATAACGCCGGCGGCGGCCGCGGCGATCGTGCGAATCTGGGCCAGACGCTCATCGATCCGGGCCGGCTCCAGCGGCGTTCCGCCGGGCCCGACGAAGCGCGCGCGGTTGACCACCACGGCGATCGACAGCCGGTCGACCGTGTAGCCGCTCGAAACCGTCGCGGTGCGCTTCGAGCTAAGCTCGTAATTGGTGGTTTCCTCGCGGCGCTCGCTGCGCTCGTTGATGCTCGAATCGCCACCGCCCTGCTGCGCGTCCCGGGGCAGATCCTCGGCGACCGTGACGGGGTCGGCGGTGAACTGCTCGGTCGCGGCATCCTCGCTGCGCACAACCTGCACCGAACGCTCGACACGGCTGTCGGGATCGAAGATCGTCTCCTCGATCTGCCGCTGGTCGGTGTTGACGTCGGCCTGAACGCTGACGCGGAAGTTGGCGCCGCCCAGCGTGGCCGCCAGCGCGCGGTGGATGCTGTCGGCGAGCTGGTTTTCGACCGTCGCCTCGATCCCGATGGCGCTGGAGGCCGAACTGGTGAGCGGGTCCTCGCCGGCGGCGAGCAGCCTGCCCGCGGAATCGAGCACCGTGACATTGTCGGCGACCATGCCCGGCACCGCCGCGGCGACCAGGTGCCGTATGGCGTTGGCGCGGCTTTCGACGCCGGCCCGATCGAAGCGGATGATCACCGATGCGGTCGGCACCTGCTCGGCGCGGCGGAAATTGCCGCGTTCGGCCATGACGATATGCACGCGCGCGCCCTTGACGCCGCTGATCGTCTGGATCGACCGGGCGATCTCGCCTTCGAGCGCGCGCACGCGCGTGACTTCCTGCATGAAGGAGGTCAGGCCGAGCGAGCCCAGATCGTCGAAAAGCTCGTACCCGGCGCCCGCGCCCGACGGCAGGCCCTTCTCGGCCAGGATCATCCGCGCCCGGCCGGTCATGCCGCCGGGCACCATGAGCGCCGTGCCTTCCGCATCGACGTCATAGACGATGCCGGCCTCGCCCAGCGCCAGGCCCATGCGCGTGACATCGTCGCGCTCAAGGCCGACATAGAGCGGCTGGTAGGCGGGCCGGTTCACAAAGGCCGAACCGACGCCGAC
>NZ_CFIFWG010000244.1:0-2564 GCF_984466335.1 Roseitalea sp.
CACCGGACCCTCCGCCCCGCGCACCGGCACCACCACTGCGACCCGGATCGCGTTCATCGACCGGCGCCACCTCGCGGCGTGGCGGCCGGCGGGAACGGAGGAGGATCCGGAGGCGCTGGCCGCGATCGCCGATCTTGCCATCGCCGAAGCGCTGGATGCGGCCGGGGCCGAGGTGGCGCGCCGACACGGCCACGTGCCGGGCGGCGAGGTCTGCCTGATCGCGCTCGGCCGGCTCGGATCGCGCGAAATGACCGCCGGCAGCGACGTCGACCTGATCCTGATCTATGACCATCCCGAGGGCGTGGACGAAAGCGACGGCGACAGGCCCCTCGCGCCCTCGCAATATTATGCGCGGCTCACCCAGCGCCTGATCGCCGCGCTCTCGGCGCCCACCAGCGAGGGCGTTCTCTACGAGGTGGACTTCCGGCTGCGCCCGTCCGGCAACAAGGGGCCGCTTGCGACCTCCCTGCGCGCCTTTTCCCACTATCAGCGCGACAATGCCTGGACTTGGGAGCACATGGCGCTGACCCGCGCGCGCATCGTCGCCGGCGATGCCGGTCTCGGCGCACGCACCGGCGCGCAATTGCGGTCCGTCCTGGCCATGCCGAACGATGCCGGCAAGGTCCGCGCCGACGTCCGGTCCATGCGCGCGCGCCTGCTGCGCGACAAGCCCGCGCGCGGGCCGTGGGACCTCAAGCGCATCGCCGGCGGCACGGTCGATATCGACTTCCTCGCCCAGCACTGGCGTCTGGTGGCCTTACAAAACCTTAATTTGAACGGGGCGGGCGCGGCCCGTATCTTCACATTGCTTGACGATGCGGTGATCGGCCGGCGGCAACGAGAGGATTTGTTGTCCGCCGCCCATGACTACGCAACGGTCGGCCATATGCTGCGCCTGTGCACTTCGGAAGCGTTCGATCCCGAAAAGGCCCCGCGCGGACTGGTCGAAGCGTTGTGTGCGAGACTGCATGAGCCGGCGATCGGCCATGTGGAGGCCCGTCTTGAGGGCCACCGGCGGCGGGTGGAGGCGATCTTCCACCGGGTGATCGGTGTCCCGGTCCCGCAGGCGTGAGGGGAAGCGCGCCGACGGTCCTGCATCGGGGGATGGCGAACGATGCAAAGGATGTAGCAAATGACAGTCCCCAAAAAAGCGATGATCGCCTTGCTGGCCTGTGCCGTCACCGCCACCGGTGTCGGCATTGCCGTGGCCGGAGGCGATTGCGGATCGGATGGCGAACGGGCCGCCGAGCGCTTCGAACGGCTCGATGCCGATTCCAGCGGCTCGGTCACCTTCGCCGAGTTCAGCGCGCCGGTGATGAAGCGCTTCAACGAGGCCGACGCGGACGGTGACGGCCTTGTCGCCGCCGAAGACGTCGCCGCGACGTTCGGCGGCCGCCGCGCCGGGCGCATGGCCAGGCGGATGATCGAGCATTTCGACATTGACGGCGACGATCGGGTCTCGGCCGGCGAACTGACCAGCCGCCAGGAAGAGATGTTCGCGCTGCTCGACCGCGACGATTCCGGCGCGATCACCGGGGACGAGCTGCCCCACCGCTTTGCCGGCGGCCCGCGCTTTGGTCGCCACGGCGACCGCAACTGACGGGGGTCAGCCCGTTTCGGGCGCGGCGTCCTCTTGGTCATCCTTTTGGGCGTCCGCGTCCGGCGGGCATTCGCAATAGACCGGAATGCGCACCAGCACGACGGTTCCCTCGCCGGCATTGGAGCGGATCGCGACGCTTCCGCCATGCATTTGGGCGAGCGATTTGGAGATCGCCAGTCCCAGTCCCGACCCGCCATGGGTCTTGGAGAACTGGTTTTCGACCTGTTCGAACGGCCTGCCCAGCCGCCTGAGGGCCTTTTGGGGGATGCCGCAGCCATCGTCGGCGATCACAAGGCGCACGGTCTTGCCGCCCATCCTGGCGCGGATGCGGATGCGGCCGTCGCGGTCGGTGAACTTCACCGCGTTCGTTATCAGGTTGATCAGGATCTGCTTCATCGCCCGCCGGTCGGCGTGGATGCGCATCTGCGGCGCGATGTCCTCCTCGATCGCGATCGCCTTGTCCTCGGCCTGCAACGAGACCATGTGCACCACCTCGCCGATCAGCGGCGCCAGGTCGATGCGTTCGCAGTCCAGCACGGCGCGGCCGGACTCGATCTTCGACATTTCGAGAATGTCGTCGATGACGTTCAGCAGGAAGCCGCCGCTGTCGTGGATGTCGTCGATATACTCCTCGTAGCGCTCCGAGCCGAGCGGGCCGAACATGCGCTGCTGCATCATCTGCGAAAAGCCGATGATGGCGTTGAGCGGCGTGCGCAGCTCATGGCTCACATTGGCCAGGAAATCGGTCTTGGCCTTGTTGGCCGCTTCGGCCCGTTCCTTGGCTTCGAGGAATTTGCGATTGATCTCTTCGAGCGCCCGGGCCTTTTCCTGCTCGGCCTGCCGGGCGCCGGACAGGTCCCGGATCGAGGCCATCAGCCGCCGCTCGGAATCGATCAGCCTTTCTTCCTGCCGCTTGAGCTGGGTGATGTCCGCGCCCACCGAGATCGTGCCGCCCGCCGGGGTG
>NZ_CFIFWG010000245.1:0-2535 GCF_984466335.1 Roseitalea sp.
CTGCCGGTGCTGGCGGCTTCAAATGGCGTAGAATCGGCGGCGAACGGCGTTCGCACTTTTGTTCCAGGGTGGCGGAGGGGGAGGGATTCGAACCCCCGGAGGCCGCAAAGCCTCAACGGTTTTCAAGACCGCCGCATTCGACCGCTCTGCCACCCCTCCGGCCTCCGTTAGATGGCACAGCGCCCCCGGACCCGCAAGATCGGCCCGGGCGCGCCGGCCGTTCCGGCGGGACAATCGGGTGCGGATCATGATCCATCCCCGCCGCCCTTTCGTAGCACGGTCGCACGCCACACCGGATCCGGAACCGCCTTCATGATTCGCATCCTCGCTTTCGCCTCGGCCGCGCTGGCGCTTTGCGCCATCGCCAGCCCCGCCGCCGCCGAGCAGATGGCGGGAACGGCCATCAGGGACACGATCAAGGGCAAGCGCGTCTACCTTTCAACGCCGTTCGGCGGCGAGTTCCCGCTCCACTACGGGACCGACGGCCAAGTCAGCGGCGATGGCACCGCGCTCGGCCTTGGCCGCTATTTCGCGCCACGCGAGACGGGCCGCTGGTTCATCGAGGATGACCGGCTCTGCCAGCAGTTCCCCACATGGTACAATGGTCGCGTGAGCTGTTTCACCTTGCGCAGGACAGGCGAGACGACGCTGCGCTGGCGGCGGGACGATGGTTATTCGGGCCGCGCGCGCATCGAGGGGTAGGGCCTGTTCGGGCCCCGTGCGGTGCATCGCCTGGATAACGCATCTTAACATTCCGATAAGCGAGATGACCGATCGTGGGCGTCTTGGCGCCGTCCGACACTGGTCGGGTGCCGAAGCTTGGTGTAAGCGCGTGCGACGATGGGGATGATGAATTTGACGAACGGCCGTTTGCGAGCGGGCATGGTCGTTGCTGTGTGCGCCGCCTTGGCCGGCTGCGGAAGGTCCTGGACGCCCAGCATCGCGTTGACCGGCGGGGGCGCAAGCGCGCTCGCGGCGCGCAGCGATGTCGTCAACCTGTCGAACCTGCCCATATTCACCGCCAACGCCGCCACGTCCGGCACCGAGAGCTTTTCGGCGGCCGCCTTCGGCGTTGCCGCCAGCCCTCGCATCGCCACGGGCACGCGCATAAAGCGTGGCGGCGGCCGCGACATGGTCGGTCGGCCCTACACGGTTCGCGGCAGGCGCTATGTTCCCACGGCCGATCAGCCCCGTTTCCAGCACGGCCGCGCCTCCTGGTATGGCGAGGCGTTCCACGGCCGCAAGACCGCCAATGGCGAAGTCTACGACATGAACCACCTGACCGCAGCGCATAAAACGATGCCGCTGCCCTCCTATGCGCGCGTGACGAACAAGGCCAACGGTCGCTCGGTGGTGGTGCGGGTGAACGATCGCGGCCCGTTCTCCAACAACCGCGTCATCGACCTGTCGAAGCGGGCCGCCTATATGCTGGACTTCATCGCCGCCGGAACGGCCGAGGTGAAGGTCGAATATCTCGGCCGCGCGCCGCTGCATGGCAAGGACGACCGGTATCTGATCGCCTCCTTCAGGGGCGCGCCCACCGTGGGCGCGCCGCGCGGCGCCGGCCCCGACCTGCCCGGCGTGCGCGCGCCCGACGTGATGCTGGCCGCCACCGAGGGGCCCGCTTCCGAGCGTTTCGGCGTCCCCCCCGGCGAAATCGGCGTCCCGGCACCGCGCCCGCTGTTGCGCGATGCGGCGCGGCCGCTGATCGGGCTCGACGCCTCGGCCTATGCGGACATGCGCATTGCCAAGGCCTTTGACGGCCTTGCGCCGCAACCCTCCGCCCGGACCGGCTGGAAGCCCTCCGATTGACGTCAAGGCGCTCTGCGCCTTCCAATCGCGCACCGAGCGCTCTAGGTTGCGGTTACACATTAACGATTGGCTGCGCCGCGCGGCAGGACGTCAGTTTCAGGAGGGAGTACGAAGGACATGCGGCGCATATTCGAGGACGACGGACGCCAAAATGGCGGCTTTGCCGCGCGGCCCGCAGGGTTGGGCCAACATCGGCCCTGACGGCGTCGAAAATGCTCGCAAGTGGGCCACACGTGCTTGCGCTTTTCTCCTGGTCAGGGCCGATGTTGGTCTCCAACGCAGTCAATCGTTAATGTGTAACCGCAACCTAGGTTGCGCCCACCGTGCGTCGTGACAGCAACCGGCCGAGCCCATGAACTGCACCCTTGGACATTTCGCCCGGCGGAACCGCCCGCGCCCTGCGCTTGCTCTGCTCGTCGCGCTGGCCCTTCTTGCGGCGGCGGCGGCGGCGGCGGCGGTGCCGGCGCGCGCCCAGCTCTTCGAAACCCGGGCCCAGAACGCAATGCTGTTGGATGTCGGAAGCGGCACGATCCTGTTTTCGAAGGCCGCCGACGCGCCGGTGCCGCCGGCGTCCCTGGCCAAGCTGATGACCATGGAGGTCGTCTTCCACGCGCTGAGGATAGGTCGGTTGACGATGGACGACACGTTCCTTGTCAGCGAGAATGCGTGGCGGACCGGCGGGGCGGTCTCGGGCACCTCGACCATGTTCGCCGAGATCAACTC
>NZ_CFIFWG010000246.1:0-2525 GCF_984466335.1 Roseitalea sp.
CGCCGCCCAGCGCGACGCGCTGTCGCGCATTGACGGGACGAACGAATGGGGCGTGAAGCTGTTTTGCGATGTCGGGCGCCTGAGGGCGCTGATCGCAAAGCGGGCGCCGGCGCCCGCCGCCCTGCGGGCGGAGATGCAGACGGCATCGGCGGGTGCATGCTTCTTTGCGCGCAAGAGGCTGCAAAAGGCCGTCGACCAGCATCTGCAAGGCGAGATGGACGCGCAGGCGGGCGCGATCCATCGCCGCCTGGGCGCGATAGCCAGGGACGTCGCGCTGGGCAGGGCGCGGCGGTCGGCAACGAACGCGGGCGGCCGGACCATGGTGCTGAACGCGTCCTATCTTCTCGACCGTGCGCGCGAGCCCGCCTTCAGGGCGGTGTTCGACGAGTTGCGGACGCAATGCGCCGCCGACGGTTTTGCCTTCGAGCTCACGGGGCCGTGGCCGCCCTACAGCTTTTCGTCCTTGCCCGCGCCTGGTTCATCGGCACCGGAAAGGCGGGATCATGGATGAGATGCATACAGCGCAAAGCGATCTTGCGCTTTCGGAACTGCTTGACCGCGCGCTGAACAAGGGGGTCTTCGTTTACGGCGAACTGACCATCTCGCTCGCCGATGTCGAACTCGTCTATGTGGGTGTCAAGGCCCTGCTGGCGTCGACCGAAACGGCAAGACAGTTGCGTGAAAACGCGCGCTTGGAACGTTGAGGCGCGGGGCCTGTGTACCATCTTTACGCTATCGTCGATCCGCCCCGGCGCCCCTTGGCGCTGCCCCGGGGGGTCGGGCAGGGCAAGCCGTTCGCGATCGCCGCGCGAGCGGGCCCCTGTGCCGTGGTGTGCCGGCTTTATGCCGGCACGCCGGTGGCGACCGCGTCCAATGTGCGCCGTCACCTGGCGGTTCTCGAAGCCCTGATGGCCGCTCAGACCGTGCTGCCGGCGCGCTTTGGAACCGTGTTCGACGATGCCGATGGCATCGACCGGTTCATCGAGCATCGTCGCGACCGGTTTTGCCGTGATCTCGACCGGTTCAGGGGCCATGTCGAGGTCGGTCTGCGCCTTGCCGCTGCGTCCGGCAAGGCTTGCGGCGAACAGGGGGGGCGGGCTGGTGACGCCGATCCCGGTGCATTGCCGCCGTCCACGGGGCCGGGCACGGCCTACCTTCTGGCCAGGGGCCTGCAGGCGGCGGCGCGGGCGGCGACCGCGCGCGCCTTGAACGATCTGGCCGATCGCATCTGCCCGCCTCTGGCCGCTCTTTCGACGGATTTCGTCCGCCATGTCGATCGCCGCGATCCGGACAGGGGACTTGCCGCCGCCTTTCTCGTCCGCAAAGACGATCTCGCCGCGTTCCGCGCGAGGCTGTCGCAGGCGCGGCGCGCCAACCCCCGGGCCGACCTTTTGTGCACCGGCCCTTGGCCGCCCTACAGCTTCGTGGCGATGGATGGGCCGGCAAACGCATCGCCGGGGGTGCCTTATGGCTGAAACCGGTCCCGCCGATCTTGCCGAACACATCGTCGAAACCGCCTTTGAGCGCGCGGGCCTTTCGGCGGCGCAAGGCGGCGCGAAGCGGATTTCGGCCGAACCCGAAACGGTCGAGCGCGATCTGGCCCGGCTGGTTTTGAGCCTGATAGAAGTGTTGCGCCAACTCATGGAGCGTCAGGCGCTGCGCCGCGTGGAAAGCGGTACGCTGAGCGCAGGCCAGATCGAGCGCCTCGGGCTGACATTGCTCAAGCTCGAAACCCGCATGGAAGAATTGAAACAGGCGTTCGGACTCACCGATGCCGACCTGCGGCTCGACATGGGCGATATCGTCGCGGAGGATTAGAGCATCCTGTGAAGGTTCAGGCTTCGGGCCTGGCGCGCGCCGGATTTCGTCTCCGGCAAGGCGAAAGGACCGCCATGGTGTCGCCCACCACAAGGCCTTTTCAACGCAGCCGGTGGCGAAATCCGTCCCCCGTCCCGGACCGGGATCAAACACGGCCTTTCCGCTGAAGGCGTTCAAGGTGCCGATGACGCGACCGCTCAGCCGCACACCCACTTCATGGTGTGAAAGTTGTACTCGAAGCTCTGCAACGGCACCCAGGTGAAGTTGTCGAGGCACTCGTGCATGGCGAGCTGGCTGGTCTGGGTCAGAAGGAACACCGCTGCCTGCCTGTCGACCAGATTGTGCTGGAGCCGCCTGTAGATCTCGTTCTGCCGAGCGATGTCGGCCGTCGTGCGGGCCTCGTCGATCAGCGCGTCGATTTCCGCGTCCATGACCCATTCCATCGACGCCCATGTGCCGGCGGCGCGGCTGTGATACTGGGTGAAAAAGAAGGTGTCGGGCGAGGGGTAGGTGGCGCCGTAGAAGACCTGCGTCATCGCCGGCGTCGTTTCGATGGAGCCGGCCAGTTCCGTGATCCGGTTCCAGGGCTCGGGCCGGATGATCGTGTTGAAGCCGATCTGGTCGAGCAGCGACTTCATCAAAAGCGCGATCTCCTCCTCGAAGGCCAGCCCCGCCACATACATCATCTCGATGTCGATCGGCGTCTG
>NZ_CFIFWG010000247.1:0-2501 GCF_984466335.1 Roseitalea sp.
GACGAGATCGACGCGGTGATGAAGGAATTGCGCGAACGGCCGGGCGTGTCGGCGATCGTCTATGTGCAGACATGCGCGGCCGAAAAGCGCCGGCGCCGCAAGCGCGGCCTGATGGAAGACCCCGACATGCGCGTCCTGATCAACCCGGCCGTGTGCGAGGGGTGCGGCGACTGTTCGGTGCAGTCCAACTGCATCGCCATCGATCCCCTGGAAACCGAGATGGGCCGCAAGCGGCAGATCAATCAGTCAGCTTGCAACAAGGATTTTTCCTGCGTCAAGGGCTTCTGCCCGTCCTTCGTGACGGTGCGCGGCGGTCGGCTGAAAAAGGGCGAGGGGCGTTCGGCCGCCCCCGACGTCTCCGCGCTCCCCGTGCCCGACCTGCCGAAGATGGCGCCAAGCTGGAACATCGCGGTGACCGGCGTCGGCGGCACGGGCGTTCTGACTGTCGGGGCGATCATCGCCATGGCGGCAAAGCTCGAAAACGTCGCCCCGCTCGTCCTCGACATGGCGGGCCTTGCCCAGAAGGGCGGAGCGGTGATGAGCCATATCCGCCTTTCGGCCGCCGACACGCCGCGCAAGAGCCCGCGCATCGCGCCGGGCGGGGCGAACCTGCTGCTCGCCGCCGACACGGTGGTCGCCGCCTCGCGCGATGGAACCGTGCGCTGCGACCCCGAACGCACGCACGCCGTCGTCAACGCCAAGCTGACGCCGGTCGCCGAATTCGTCCGCCAGCGCGATTTCGACTTCCGGCAAGGCACCGTCGAGGACACGGTGCGCGCGGTCGTCCGCCCGGACGCCCACTTTCACGATTTCGGCGGGGCGGCGCTTTCCGTTGCCGGCGACGAGATCGCCACCAACATCATCATGGTCGGCTTCGCCTGGCAGAAGGGGCTGATCCCGCTTTCGGCCGAAGCGATCGAAAGGGCGATCGAAATCAACGGTATCGCCGTCGAGCCGAACATCGAGGCGTTCCGCTGGGGCCGCGTCATGGCGAACGATCCGGCCGCCGTCGCGGCAATGAAAGGGCACGAAGAGGGCTTCACGCCGATGGCGACCATGACGACGCGCGACCTGATCGCCCACCGCGCAAGGCACCTGACCGCCTATCAGAACGCGGCGCTCGCCGAACGCTACAAGCGCTTGGTCGAGAATGTCCGCACGGTGGCGGGGGCGCGCCTTGGCAATCCGGATGATGCCGACGCGCTGGTTCGGGCGGTGGCGCACAACCACGCCAAACTTTTGGCCTACAAGGACGAATATGAGGTCGCCCGGCTGTTCGCCGATCCTGCCTTCGACCGCTATCTGAACGGCTGGTTCGCCGGCGATTTCAAACTGTCCTTCAACCTCGCCCCGCCCTTCCTGCCCGGCGAGGACGCAGGCGGCCGGCCGAAAAAGCGCGAATTCGGCCCCTGGATGCTGCGCGCCATGCGCGTGCTGGCCCGCTTGAAGGGCCTGCGCGGCACGCGGTTCGACCCGTTCGGCCGCACCGCCGAACGCCGTGCCGAGCGGGCGCTGATCGCGCAGTACGAGGCCGATGTGCGGACCGCGCTCGCCGGGCTTGACGAAGACCGGTTCGGCATCGTGCGCGATCTTCTGTCCGTGCCGGACATGATTCGCGGCTTCGGCCCGGTCAAGCACGAGGCGATGGAAAGGGCCGCCGCCGAGCGCGCCCGGCTCATCGCCGAACTTGACAGCCCGCCCGAGCCGGCGCGGCTTGCCGAAGCGGCCGAATAGGCATCCGAACGGACCTGCGGGGGAGGGACCATGTTCACGGCGACCATGCATTTCGCGCTCGGCGAGGAGATCGAGGCGCTACGCGAGACCGTGCACCGCTTCGCGCGGGAGCGCATCGCGCCGCGCGCCGCCGACATCGACGCCGACAACGCGTTCCCGCGCGATCTGTGGCCGGACCTGGGCGCGCTGGGCCTGCACGGCATCACCGTGCCCGAGGAGCATGGCGGTGCGGGCATGGGCTATCTGGCCCATGTGGTGGCGATGGAGGAGATAAGCCGCGCCTCGGCCTCGGTCGCGCTCTCCTACGGCGCCCATTCCAACCTGTGCGTCAACCAGATCGCCCGCAACGCGAACGCCGAACAGAAGGCGCGCCATCTGCCCGGACTGATTTCCGGCGCCCATCTGGGCGCGCTCGCCATGAGTGAGCCGGGCGCGGGCTCCGATGTCGTCTCCATGACGCTGCGCGCCGACAAGAAGAACGACCGCTATGTGCTGAACGGCAGCAAGATGTGGATCACCAACGGCCCGACGGCCGACGTGCTGGTGGTCTATGCTAGGACCGATCCGGACGCCGGCCCGCGCGGCATCACCGCCTTCCTGGTCGAAAGGGACATGGCCGGGTTCGCGCAGGGGCAAAAGCTCGACAAGCTGGGCATGCGCGGCTCGGACACGAGCGAACTGGTGTTCACCGATTGCGAGGTGCCGTTCGACAATGTGCTCGGCGAGGAGGGGCGGGGCATCAACGTTCTGATGAGCGGCCTCGATTA
>NZ_CFIFWG010000248.1:0-2479 GCF_984466335.1 Roseitalea sp.
CGAGCGGCGAAAAGAAGGTCAGTTCCGCCCCCAGCGCCCGCCAGCCGTCGATAAGGTGCCGATAGGCGAAGGCGAAGGCGACGTCGCGCGCCACCGCGATTCGCTGGCCGAGGGGGGGAAGGCGGCGCGCATCAACGCCCTCATCTTGAGGTGCGAGGCGGCCATCGCCCTCCTGCGACGGGGCAAGCCCCCCAAGCGCATCCAGATCACAACAGCGCGCCATCACCGTTCCCGCATGGGCGATGAACGCTTCGAGCGCTTCATGCTCGCCCGCCTGCACCAGCCCCAGATGGCGCGCGGGCAGCGCGAGGGCGGCATCGTTCGGCACCGCCCCCAGCACCGGCATATCGAGCGGCGCGAGCGCCCTGCGCAGCATCGCCTCGTGCCGCGCGCTGCCGACACGGTTGAGGATCACGCCGGCGAAATCCAGCGCCGGCCGATGGTCGCGATAGCCGCCGACCAGCGCGGCGACCGAATGGGCCATGCGCGACGCATCGACGACGAAGACGACCGGCAGGCCGAGATGAGCGGCCAGATCGGCCGCCGCGCCCGTTCCGTCCGCCGCGCCGTCATAAAGGCCCATCATCGCCTCGACGACCAGCAGCCGGCCCGCGCCGTGGTCCGCTTCCAGCGCCCGCAGCAGGGCGGGCCGCATCGCCCATGGGTCGAGATTGACGCAGCGCGCGCCGCTGGCCGCCGCATGGAAGGCCGGATCGATATAGTCCGGTCCCGCCTTGGCCGGCGCGGGCGCACGGCCCGCATCGCGCAGGGCGCGCAGCAGGCCCAGCGTGACCACGGTCTTGCCGCTGCCCGAATGCGGCGCGGCGACCACAAAGCGGTTCATCCGGCGGCGTCGCGCCGGCGCGCGCCCAGCGGATCGGCATCGAGCACGCGCCCGCAGGTCAGCGCCCCGAGCCAGTCAAGCCCGGCGCGCAGGCGCACCACATCGCCGACGACGACGATGGCCGGCGGCTCCATCCCGGAGGCGGCGACATCGGCCTCGGCGCGCGCCAGCGTGGTTTCGAGCACCTTTTGGCTGTCCGTCGCCGCATGGCAGACGAAGGCGACCGGCTCGGACGGCGCCCGGCCGGCCGCGACAAGCCGCGCGGCGATCGCGCCGATATGCTTCATCGCCATATACATGACGATGACGGGCGACCCCCCGGCCACATGCTCCCAGTCGATCGCGTCGGGCACGAGCCCGGACGAATCATGGCCGGTCAGGAAGGTGACCGCATGGTTGGTGTCGCGATGGGTGGCCGGAATGCCGGCATAGGCGAGCCCGCCTATGCCCGCCGTCACGCCCGGCACGATGCGGAACGGCACGCCGTGGGCGGCGAGCGTCAGCGCCTCCTCGCCGCCGCGCCCGAAGACGAAGGGATCGCCCCCCTTGAGGCGCAGGACGCGCCTGCCCGCGCGCGCCAGTTCGACCAGCCGCAGCGAGATGTCGCGTTGTTTCGGCGAGGGCTTGCCGCCGCGCTTGCCCGCATATTCGCGCGCCGCGCCCGCGCGCGCCAGCTCAAGGCAGCGGGGATCGACCAGCGCGTCATGGACGACCACATCGGCCTGGGCGAGCGCATGCGCCGCAAGCAGCGTCAGAAGGCCCGGATCGCCCGGCCCCGCGCCGACGAGCCAGACATGGCCCGGCTCGAAGGCGGGCATGGATGAGGACATTGTGTCTACAACTGGTTGCGTCATTGCCGAACGAGCATCTTCATGTGGCTTTGCGCCTCCCCTATAAGGCAGCGATGACCCGCGCGCCACCGCACCCGCCCGACGAGGCCGACACCGGCAGCCGCAAGCCCGAGGGGCCCTTGCGGCGCGGCTGGACGACGGGCGCCTGCGCGACGGCGGCGACAAAGGCGGCGCTGACCGCGCTGCTGACCGGCGACTTCCCCGACCCGGTCGCCATCACCCTGCCCAAGGGCGAAACGCCGGCCTTCGCGCTCGCCCGCGAGCGGCTCGGAGACGGTTTCGCCGAGGCCGGCATCGTCAAGGATGCGGGCGACGATCCGGATGTCACCCATGGCGCCATGGTGATCGCGCGCGTTGCGCCCGGCGCGCCGGAAAGCGGCATCACCTTTCACGCCGGCGACGGGGTCGGCACCGTGACCTTGCCTGGCCTGCCGGTGCCGCCGGGCGAAGCGGCGATCAACCCGGTGCCGCGCCGCATGATGGGCGAGGCGATCGAGGCCGTGTGTTCCGAGCACGGCATCGCGCCCGACTTCGCCGTGACGATCGCGGTGCCCGGCGGCGCCGAGATCGCGCAGAAGACCTGGAACCCGCGCCTTGGCATCGTCGGCGGCATCTCGATCCTGGGCACGACCGGTATCGTGCACCCCTTTTCCTGCGCGGCGTGGATCCACTCGATCCATCGCGGCATCGACGTCGCGCGCGCCGCCGGGCTCGACCATGTGCTCGGCTCGACCGGCTCGACGTCCGAGGACGCCGCGCAAGCGCTCTACGGTCTTGCCGACAT
>NZ_CFIFWG010000249.1:0-2444 GCF_984466335.1 Roseitalea sp.
CCAGCATGATGATGGTCAGGCGCGCCAGAGCGCTGCGATCGCCCGCGCGGCGCGCGGCAAGCGGCGCGCGAGGGGTCGCGGTCGGACTATCGGAGCTGATCGCCATAGATCGCCCTCGCCAGTTCCATGGCCGCCGCGCCGGTGCGGGGACCGAAGCCCAGAAGATAGAGCCCGTCCATGCGGACGATGGCGCCCCGGCGCGCCGCCCTGGTCACGCCCAGCGCCGGATGGCCCGTGATGCGGGCATTGGGGGCGCCGTGGCCCTCGGCCTCGCCGCGTCCCTGCATCATCAGGATCACGTCCGGGTCGGCGTCGATCACCGCCTCGTTGGCCAGTTGCTTGTAGCCCTCGAAGTCGGAAATGACGTTGTCGGCGCCGGCCAGCTCGATGATGCCGTCGGCGGCCGTGCCCGTTCCCGACGCCAAGATTCTGTCATCGCGCATCGACAGAACGAACAGGACGCGCTTCGGCTCGTCGATCCCGCCGGTGATCGCTTCGGCGGCGGCCAGGTCCGCGCTGAGGCGCCGGCGCAGCGCGTCCCCTCTTTCCGGCACGCCCAGCGCCTGCGCGATGATGCGAATGTTTTCGTCGATCCCCTCGGGCGTGAACTCGTCGGGCACGGTGACCCAGCGCACATCGGCCGCCTGAAGCACATCGATCGCCTCGGCCGGACCGGCATTGGCGCGGGCGAGGATCAGGTCCGGCTTGACCGACAGGACGCCTTCCGGCGACAGCGCGCGCATATATCCGACATCGGGCAGATCGGTTGCCTGGGGAGGGAAGAGCGACGTCGAATCACGGGCGACCAGCCGGTCCTGTTCACCGAGCGCATAGACGATCTCGGTCACCGCGCCCCCAATGGCGAGCACGCGCTCGGCATGGGCCGTTTCCGCGCGCGCCTTGGAGGCCGAAACCGCGGCAATGGCGAGCATGACGAACAGGACGCCGAGCAGAAAGCCGCGCGGCCTTTGACGGGAAAAGACAAGTCGCAAGGTGGAAATCATCGTGTGTATCGCTTCATCTTTATTGCGCTCGGGAAAGCCCCTCAACGAGACTGCGCCAGTCGCTGGCCGCCGGCCGTGCCTGGTCGGGGGTTGCGTTGATCATGATGACGGGATCGCCGTCGGCGGCGAACGCCTCGACCGATATGACGTCGCCGCGGTCGGTCGGCTTGCGCACCGCCCAGACCGAGCCGATCCTGTCGGTGCGAAGATGCAGGTGAAAGCCGGGGTCCATGACGTTGAACCACGGACCGACCCGCTTGAGCGTCGCGATCGGGCCGGAATGGACCTGAAGGCAGCCCGCATTGCGCACGAACACCATGATCGGCATCCGCTCGTTGGCGACGATCCGCAGCAGCGTCTCCACGGCACCGTCGATCAGCATGGCCGCGAATTCGGGCGCAAGGTGACGGACCAGCGCGCCCCTGCTGCCGGGGCCGAATCGCCGCACAAGCCCGGCGACCTGATGCGTGTCGGTCATTGCGCCCCAGGCAGCGCGCAGCTCGGCCGCCCTTTCCCCGTCCAGATCGGCAGCAGCCCCGTTGCAACGCGGCGTGAACGCGATCCGGCCGGCGGGCGCGTCGCGTTCGAGCGCGCCGATCAGCCCGTCCCATGCGTCCGGGTCCGTGCCTTCGCGCGTGAACACCTTGTGCACCGCATCGCCATGGGCGTCGAAAATCTGGATCGATCGCAGCGCGCTTCCGCCCGCCTTCTTTTCGACGGCGAAGGCATGGGCCCAGTGTCCGGGAAAGATTCGCAGGTCGATCTGCGCGCCCAGCACCGTCACCACATGGCCGCCAAGCGTTGCGTTCTCGTATCGGCCGGTCTTCTCATGAACCGCAAAGGCGTTCCGCGTCAGGGCCATCGCCTCGCCCACATCGGCCAGACCGGCAATGATCGCGTCCGTGTCGGCGCGCAGCCGACGCACGCCGCAACCGCTGAAGGCATCGACGAAACGCGCTTCCGGGATGCCCAGATTGGCGGCGAGATCGCGCTCACGCAGCTTGGGATTGTCCGTACGCGCCTTGCGGATATCGGCGTCCGTCGGTTCGTCTGCCACGCTCATGGGAGACCTTACTTGTTGAGGATCAGCTTGCCCTGCCGGGTGATCTTCAGCCGGTAGAGCGCGCCCTTATGGTTGATGCCGATCTCGCGGGACCGGCCGAACAGCGTGCTCGCATCGATGATGACGAACTCCTCTTCGTTCATGCGCTCCGGCTTTGCCTTCATGTCCTTAAGGGCCGGTGTCGGCTTGTTGTCGTCTCGCTGCATCGTAGCCTGTCATTGGGATCGAAATGCCTGGCTGGCGGGTGCGGGCTCGGCGACGAACATAACTTGACTGGTTATGTCAGATTATCTAAGCGTCCTGCGATAGTTGATCGGTCTTGTCAAGTTTGATCCCGAACAGGGCGCATGACGGACCGATCGCCACCGGTCAGCAAG
>NZ_CFIFWG010000250.1:0-2430 GCF_984466335.1 Roseitalea sp.
CAATGTCATCGATCCGCTGGAGTTGATCGACGATTATGGCGCCGACGCGCTGCGCTTCACGCTTTCCATCATGGCCGCGCAGGGCCGCGACGTGAAGCTCGACCCCCAGCGCGTCGCCGGCTACCGCAATTTCGGCACCAAGCTGTGGAACGCCACGCGCTTTGCGCAGATGAACGGCGTCGCGCACGCGGCCGGCTTTGCGCCCGAAGACGCAAAGCTCACCATCAACCGCTGGATCCTGACCGAACTGAGCCGCACGGTCCGCGCGGTCTCGGACGGCATTGAAGCCTACAAGTTCAACGAAGCCGCCGGTGCCGCTTACCGCTTCGTGTGGAACAGTTTCTGCGACTGGTATGTGGAACTGCTCAAGCCGGTCTTCGCCGGCGAGGACGAGGCGGCCAAGGCCGAGGCGCGCGCCTGCGCCGCCTTCGCGCTCGACGGCATCTACAAGCTGCTGCACCCTTTCATGCCGTTCATCACCGAGGAACTGTGGGCGCTGACCGGCGAACGCGACGGGCTTTTGTGCCATGCGGACTGGCCCGGGGACGGGCTTGTCGACGCGGCGGCCGCCGACGAGATCAACTGGCTGGTCGAACTGGTCTCGGAGGTGCGCTCGGTGCGCGCGGAGATGAACGTGCCGCCCTCGGCGAAGGGGCCGCTCGCCGTCGTCGGCGCCGGCGAGCAAACCGCCAAATGGCTGATGCGCCACGATCCGGCGATCAAGCAGCTCGCCCGCGCCGACGACATCGTGATCGAAAGCGAACCGCCAAGGGGCGCCGCGCAGATCGTGGTGCGCGAGGCGACCGTCTGCCTGCCGCTGGGCGGCCTGATCGACATCGAAGCGGAACGGGCAAGGCTCGAAAGGGCGCTCGGCAAGGCCAGCCAGGACATCGGCCGGATCGAAAGGAAGCTGGCCAACGACAAGTTCGTGGCCAACGCCAGACCGCACATCGTGCAGGCCGAACGCGACAAGCTGGCCGAAGCGCGGCGGGCGCTCGAAAAGCTTCAGGCGGCGCTGGCGCGAATCGTCGAAATATGACGCTTTTCGGGCGCCGCGATCGTTCCTCTCGGCGATCATGTGGAAAAAAAGCGAAATTGTGGTGATTTTGCAACAGTGCGCGCATCCGTGCCTTGAACGGCGGTTTTCGCGGGCGACGCATAGGAAAATCGAAGTTTTTCGAGCCATCGGCTCTTTGGATTTCACCATCGTTGCGCAAATGCGCGATAAGATGCATGTGCCAATGCTTGTGCGAGGCTGACCTCGCCCGCACGCGCGCGGGATAATGCTTGATCTGCCCGCTTCGTTCCGGTGACAAGGGTTGAGCGAAAAAATGTGGAGGAATCCCATGACGGGGGCATTCAAGGCTTTTCTGGCCGGCGTCGCGGGCGCGACCGTGATGGTCGCCACGGCCCATGCGGGCGGCTTCTCGCGCGGCACCGCGGACACCGACATTCTGTTCGAGGAGGGCAATTTCAACATGCGCGCCGGCGTGTCGGTGGTCGTGCCGCAACGGGGTTATGCGACCATCAACGGCGCGGCCGCCACCGATCCCGACTATTCGGACGCCTATACCGTGCCCACCTTCGCGGTGAAGCTGAACCTGACGGATCATGCGCGCTGCGCCGGCACCTACACTCAGCCCTTCGGTGGCAGCGTCACCTACGGCCCGCAGGCGATCGCGGCCGGCCAGGCCGACGGCACCGGACTGGTGAGCCGGCAGTTCTCGACCGACGAGTTCGGCCTGACCTGCGCGGCGATGTTCGACAATGTGGGCACGTTCGGCGCTCTGGGCTCGGGGCGCCTGTCCCTGATCGGCGGCGTGTTCATGGAGAACTTCACCTATGCCGAGACCGTGCGGTTCCAGGGCGCGATCATCACGGGCGGGCTTCTGGCCGCGGGTCAACCAGCGGCGCTGGCCGGCGCCGTTGGCGGCGCGCTCAACGGCACCGACGGCACGCTGTCCTTCGATGGCGGATACAATCCGGGCTACCGCGTCGGCATCGCCTATGAGCTTCCCCAGATCGAAGCGCGCGTGCAACTGCTCTATCGCAGCCAGGTGACGCACACCCCGACCGGCACCTTCGCCACCGCCGCCGACGCGCTGGCCGGCGGCACCGGCGTTGCGGTCGGCAGAGGCACGCTGCCGCAGTCGCTGGAACTGCGCGCGCAGACCGGCGTCGCGCCGGGCACGCTGGTGTCCGGTTCGGTCAAGTGGACGGATTGGAGCGTGCTCGATAGGCTCGACTACACGGTGACGGGCGGCCCGCTACCCGGCGCGCGCAGACTGGAATTCTTCTGGAGGGACGGCTGGACCGTCACCGGCGGTGTCGGCCGCCAGTTCAATGACTGGCTGTCGGGCTCGGTCAGCCTGACCTGGGATCAGGGCGTGTCGACCACCGAGGACGTCTTCACCGACACATGGACGCTGG
>NZ_CFIFWG010000251.1:0-2409 GCF_984466335.1 Roseitalea sp.
TCTCCCGCGAGGACGCCTATCGCCTCGTCCAGCGCAACGCGATGAAGGTGTGGGACGAAGGCAAGGACTTCCTCGAAGAACTGCTCGCCGATGCCGATGTGTGCGCGCATCTGAGCGAGGAGGCCATTCGCGACCGGTTCGACCTCGGCTATCACACAAAACATGTCGACACGATCTTCGCCCGTGTCTTCGGGAACGGCTGAGCGCGCTCGTTCGGGCAGCCCGGCGGCTCCGTCCACGGCGCGTTCGCCCGCTTCATGCAGCGGCCGTGACGGCCCCGGTCACCCCCGCGCCGCGGCAAGCACCGCCGCCGCGCCCCTGCTGACGACGGCCTCGTCGAATCCGGCCGCGATCAGCCTGTAGCCCATGGCCGCATAGCGCGGCGCCATGGCTGGATCGGGGGCGAAGATGCCGGCGAGCCTGCCGCGCGCGGCCGCGCGCGCGGGGATG
Source organism: Roseitalea sp. (assembly GCF_984466335.1). Classification (NCBI taxonomy): domain Bacteria; kingdom Pseudomonadati; phylum Pseudomonadota; class Alphaproteobacteria; order Hyphomicrobiales; family Ahrensiaceae; genus Roseitalea; species Roseitalea sp. Next base: position 451 of record NZ_CFIFWG010000251.1, read on the forward strand.
TCGGCGATCGCGTCCGCCATGGCGTCGAGCGCCGGATCGAGCCGGGCCCCGCCGGTCCAGGCGATGGAAAAGTCGGCCGGGCCGACGAAGACGGCATCGATGCCGTCAATGTCCAGGATGGCGTCGAGCGAATCGAGCGCGGCGCGCGTTTCGATCATCGCAAAGGCCAGCGTGCCGGCATTGGCGGCGTGAAGATATGCGTTGCCGCCCTCGATCCCGCGCAGGGCGATGGCCCGCGCCGGCCCCCAGGAGCGCTGGCCGAGCGGCGGATATTTCATGAACGAGGCGAAGGCGCGCGCATCGTCGGCCGAATTGATCATCGGCGCGATCACCGCATCGGCGCCGAAGTCGAGCGCGCGAGAGGCCGTCTCGAACCGGCCCACCGGCACCCGCACGAGGGCCGGCACGCGCCGCGCCAGGATCGCCGCCACGCCGCCCCAGACCGAATGCTCGGTGTGGCCGCCATGCTGCATGTCCAGCGTGACGGCATCGAAGCCCGCGCCGGCCAGCATGCCGACGAAACCGGGATCGGGCAGCGCCGACCATCCGGTCAGCACCGTTTGCCCGGCGCGCAGGGCCTGCGCCAACCCGTAACCATAGGCCGCCATGTCCCCTCCCCGCCGGTGCGTCCGGCCGCGCCGGCCGGTCAGCCCTTTTCGATTTCCTCGGCGGCCTGGACCATGAATTCTTCCATGGTGCGCCGGATCTGGTGGTCGGACTGGTCGACACCGGCCGCATCGAAGTCCGCGCGCACCTTGCGGAACACGTCCTCGTCGCCGGGCTCCTCGAAATCGGCGGCGATCACCTGCTTGGCGTAGGCGTCGGCCTCCTCGCCGCTCTTGCCGAGCTTTTCGGCGGCCCACAGGCCCAGCAGCTTGTTGCGGCGCGCCTCGGCCTTGAAGCGCAGTTCGGCGTCATGGGCGAACTTGTTCTCGAAAGCGTCCTTGCGGTCCTTGATGCTCATCGGTGCTCCTTAAGGGGCCGGATGCCCGGGTTCGGTTTGCCGTCAATTTAGGCGCAGGACCGGTCTAAACCAAATGGTTCGTCAAAGATCAACCGGCGTTGCGGCGCATGCGGGCGCGCCGGCGCGCCGGCGCCGAAATTTCCCGGTGACGAGCCAACGGCGCATTTGTTTTGCCGGATCGTTTCGGATAAACGGGGCCATCGTTTCGGCCGTCGTCCCCGCGCCTGGGGGCTCGGCCGCAATGCAGAAAAAGGCCAATGCATGAAACAGCGCCGCCGCATCTATGAGGGCAAGGCGAAGATCCTTTATGAGGGCCCCGAGCCCGGCACCCTCGTGCAGCACTTCAAGGATGACGCCACCGCATACAACGCCGCCAAGCACGATGTGATCGAGGGCAAGGGCGTTCTCAACAACCGGATTTCGGAACATATCTTCTCGGCGCTCAACCGGATGGGCATCCCCACCCATTTCCTCAAACGGATCAACATGCGCGAGCAGCTTATCCGCGAGGTCGAGATCATCCCGGTCGAGATCGTGGTGCGCAACATCGCCGCGGGCTCGCTGTCCAAGCGCCTTGGCATCGAGGAAGGCACGGTGCTGCCGCGCTCGATCATCGAGTTCTACTACAAGTCCGATCCGCTGGACGACCCGCTGGTGTCGGAGGAACACGTCACCGCCTTCGGCTGGGCCAGCCCGCAGGAGATCGACGACATGATGGCGCTCGCCATCCGCGTCAACGACTTCCTGTCGGGTCTGTTCCTGGGCATCGGCATCCAGCTCGTCGACTTCAAGATCGAATGCGGCCGGCTGTTCGAGAACGAGGCGATGCGGATCGTCGTCGCCGACGAGATATCGCCCGATTCGTGCCGGCTTTGGGATATCGGCACCAACGAGAAGCTCGACAAGGACCGGTTCCGCCGCGACATGGGCGGGCTGGTCGAAGCCTATACGGAGGTCGCCCGCCGGCTCGGCATCATGAACGAGAACGAACGTCC
>NZ_CFIFWG010000252.1:0-2348 GCF_984466335.1 Roseitalea sp.
GGTCATGGGCGTATAATAGTTCAGGCCCCACCAGTCGAGCGGCTGGGCGATGGTCCGCATGTCGCCGGGCCGGATGCGCAGCTTGTCGCCCAGCGCCGCCATGAAGCTGTCATGATAGGCGCCCTTGAAGATCGGGCCGAAGAAGACGCCATTGTTGAACTGGAAGGCGCGTTCGGCGGCGTCGGTGTCGTCGGCGGCGTCGCTGCCCGGATAGATGGACAGGGCATTGAGCACGATGCCCAGCGGCACGTCGGCGCGCTCGGCCCTGATCGCCTGGATCGCCAGCCCGTGCGCGACATTGAGCGTGTGGGCGGCGGCCATCGCCGCGTCGATGCTGCGCTCGCCGGGCGCGTGCTCGCCGGTCAGATGGCCCAGATAGGTGGAGCACCAGGGCTCGTTGAACGTCGCCAGCGATTGCAGGCGGTCGCCGAAGCGCCGGGCGACGACGGACGCGTAATCGGCGAAGGCATGGGCCGTGTCCCGGTCGGTCCAGCCGCCGCGCCCCGTCAGCGCCAGCGGCAGGTCCCAGTGATAGAGCGTGGCGAAGGCGGCGATGCCGCGCGCGGCCAGCGCGTCGATCATGCGGTCGTAGAAGTCGAGCCCGCGCGCGTTGACCGGTCCGCGTCCGTCCGGGACGATGCGCGGCCAGGCCAGAGAGAAGCGGTAGGCGCCGACGCCGAGCCGTTCGATCAGGTCGAGGTCGCTGTCCAGCAGGTTGTAATGGTCGCAGGCCACATCGCCGGTGTCGCCGTTCCGCACCCGGCCGGGCATGTGCGAGAAGGCGTCCCAGATCGAGGGCTTGCGGCCGTCCTGGGCGGCCGCCCCCTCGATCTGGTAGGCGGAGGTCGCCACGCCGAACACGAAGTCGTCGGAGAAGCGGGCGGCGAGAGCGTGGGCGGAGTGCATGGTCATCCCTTCACGGCGCCGGCGGTCAGGCCGGCCATCATCTGCTTGGAGAAGAACAGGAACGCGACCAGCAGCGGCACCATGGACAGGAAGGTGCCGAGCATGATGGCGCCCCAGGGCGAATTGGCCAGCGACTGCACCGAGCGCAGCGCCAGCGTGAGGACGTATTTGTCCGGCGTCGACAGCACGATCAGCGGCGTCAGGAAGTTGTTCCACAGGCCGATGAACATGACGATGGCGAGCGTCGCCAGCGCCGGCTTGATCAGGGGCAGCACCACCGACCAGTAGATCCGGAAGTCCGAGGCGCCGTCGACCTTGGCCGCGTCCAGAAGATCGCGGGTGATCGACGAGGTCATGTACTGGCGGATCAGGAAGATGCCGAACGCGTTGGCGACGCCGGGGAACCAGAGCGCGAAATGCGTGTCGAGGATGCCCAGGAAGCGCACCGTCAGAAAGAACGGGATCAGCGTCAGCACCGGCGGCACCATCATCGAGGCGATCATGATGCCGAAGATGACGTTCCTGCCTCGGAACCGGTAGGCAAAGAAGCCGTAGGCGCACATCGAGCAGAAGAACACGGCACCGACCGTGCCCAGGATCGACACGTAGAGCGAGTTCCACAGCACCAGCCAGAACGGCATGATCTCCAAAAGCCGCTCATAGTTGGAGATCAGATTGTCGCCGAAATAGAACGGTGGCGGCGATGAATAGATCTCGCTGCGCGTGTGCGTTCCCATCATCGCCACCCACACGAAGGGGAAGATGGTGACGAGGACGCCGACGATCATGACCGTATGTTTGCAGACGGCCGGCAGGTTGCGTTTCAGGGCGGCCATCAGTTGTGGCCCCCCAGCCCCTCGCGGGCGTTGAAGTAGAAATGGACCGAGGTCGCAATGGCGATGAAGGCGAAAAGGATCCAGGAGATCGCCGCCGCCGAGCCCATTTCGAGCCACTCCCAGCCGACCAGATACAGATAATAGGCGGCGGTCAGGCCGGCCTGCGAGACGCCGCCGCTGTCGCCCGCGGTCAGGATGAAGGGCTCCTCGAAAAGCTGAAGATTGCCGATGATGGTCAGCGTCAGCGCAAAGAAGATGAACGGCCGGATCATCGGCAGGGCGACATACCAGAATTGCTGCCAGGCGTTGCAGCCGTCGACCTTGGCCGCGTCGTAAAGGTCCTTGGAAACGGTCAGGAAGCCCGCCGAATAGATGACGATGTTGAAGCCGGTATATTTCCAGACGACCACCATCGCGATGGCCGGCTTGAGCAGGTCCGCGCTGCCCAGCCAGCGGATCGGCATGGCCTCGGGCACCCATGCGAACACAATGCCGACGACCGGAACGCCCGACAGCGCCAGAAGCCACTGGTTCAGGATGCCGTTATTGGCCGAATAGATGGTGTAGAAGATCAGCGAGATGGCCACCGTCGAGGTGATGAAGGGA
>NZ_CFIFWG010000253.1:0-2342 GCF_984466335.1 Roseitalea sp.
AAAGCAAAAGGGTAGAGCGGAGCTGCGTTTCCACGAAACGCGGAAACGCTCTAGGCCGCCTCAGCGGCTGGCGAACGCCCTGCGCGCCCGCTTGACCATGGACCAGACGCGGTCGTCCGACTTGATGGCGCGCACCGCGCGGCTGCGGCCGTTCCGCGCCATCGCCCGGACCTTGCCGACCGGCGTCAGCCCGATATTCGTGTCGTGGTGCATGGTTTCGACATCGCACCAGGCGCGCTTGTAGGGCTCGTCGCCAATGCCGAAATCGAAGGTCTTAACGCCCGTCCGGCAGGCATGTTCGATCGTGCTGTAAAAAAGCTGCTCGCCCGGCCGCGCTTGCGCATGATCGGGGTCGAACGAGCCGAACTCGACCGTCAGGCGGCCGCGATGGTGGATGCAGCCGATCACCGCGATGATCCGCTCGTCCAATGTCAGCGCGTGGAGCCGGTGGACCGGTCCGCCGGCGCCGAACAGCGCGCGAAAGACGTTTTGCGTGTCCGCGTCGCCGAACACGTTGCCGATGCCGGCCGCGCGGAAGCGCTCGGCCTTCAGCGCAAGGAAACGGTCCAGATGGCGCAAGACCCGGTCCGGCGGCACCGGGTGGTGGAAGGCCACCTGGCCGGCCGCGTCCAGCTTGCGCCGATAGCTGCGGATCTTCTTGCGCTTGCTCTTGCCGCCATGGGTCTTGAGCACCGTCTCGAAATCGCCCTCGATCCGGAACGACAGGGCGATGTTGGGGCTCGGCACGCTCGCATCGAACACGAACGGGTTGCGCACGCCTTCCCAGCAGGCATGCTGCCGCTCAAGGAAGATCGCGGTCGCCGGAGGCCGCGCCGCCGCGATGGCGCCCCTGATCGCCGCTTGCCCGGCATCGGCCAGCGCCGCCATGTCCTCGCGCCGGCCGACGGGAAAGTTGCCGTTGGCGTGCCGGCCGCCGCAATAGGCGGCGATGCCATGGGCGCCCAGTTCCAGCGGCAGCAGAACCGGGCCATGACCGGCGAGGGCGCATTCGATGAACATCGGCCTGCGGCCGGGCCTGCCGGTCCAGGCCGCCAGCGCCGCCGGATGCTGATAGCCGGTGAAGACCATGTCGGGCGCGATCGCCGCGATGGCGGCCCCGATGGCCGCCTCGCCCTCGATCACCCGCGCCGAAACGGCGCCGCCCGCTTCGGCCGCCGCCGCCGGCCCGCCGCCCGTTTCGTCCGATGTCGCATCAACCATTCGTTCAGCCCTTTCGCCCTAGCCTTAAAGGAGGCGGGTTTCTTTTCCGTTGAAGGGGCGGCCATCGGTGGGCGGCCGGCCTGAACCCCCACAGGCCCTAGCCAGGGTAAGCGATGAACAGGACGCTGCTGCGCAAGTGCTTGATGGTCGGCGCCCGCGTGACGGGCCTGTCGGCGCTTTCCGCGCGGCTGTTCGGCGGCGTTGGCGCCGTCTTCATGCTGCACCGGATCGGCCCGCCGCAGAACTCGTCGGGCCTCAACGCCTTCCTGTCCTGCGCGCCCGATTTTCTCGACCGCCTGCTCGGCTCGCTTCGGCGCGATGGCTGGCGTTTCGTCTCGCTCGACGAAGTCGCCGACCGCCTGGCGGCCGGCCATGGCGACGAGCGCTTTGCCGCCGTCACGCTCGATGATGGATATCGCGACAATGCCGAACGGGGCGCGCCGGTGTTCCGGGCGCACGATGTGCCCTATGCCATCTTCATCTGCCCCGGCCTGGTCGACGGCCGCGCCTTTGTGTGGTGGGAGGTGCTGGCCCGCGCCATCGACCGCAACGACCGCGTCACCCTGGCGGCCGGCGATGCGCCGATCATGCTCGACTGCGCCACGCCCGCCCGGAAGCGGGCGGCCTATCGCCGGCTGCTGGACCATCTGTCGACCGCCGTGGACGAGGACACCCAGCGCCGGTTTGTGGCGCGCTTCGCCGCCGACCACGGCGTCGACCCGGTCGGCCATTGCCGCGATGCGATCATGGACTGGGACGCGCTGCGCGCGCTCGGCGCCGACCCGCTGTGCACCATCGGCGCCCATACGGTCCATCACGTCAATCTCAAGCGTCTGGACCGGCATCGCGCGCTGGACGAGATCGCGGGCTCGATCGAGGAACTGGCGGCCAAGCTCGGCGAGAGGCCGCGCCACTTCGCCTATCCCTATGGCGGTCCCGCCGCGGCCGGCGCGCGCGAGGTGGAGCTTGCCCGCGAGGCGGGTCTGACGACGGCGGCGACGACCCGCCACGGCCTGTTGCAGCCGGGCCATGCCGGTCATCTTCTGGCCCTGCCGCGCATCTCGCTGAACGGCGAGTATCAGCGCGCCCACTATGTCGACACGATGCTCAGCGGCGTGACC
>NZ_CFIFWG010000254.1:0-2307 GCF_984466335.1 Roseitalea sp.
CTTCGAGGCGCTTCGTCTTCCCGAGGACAAGCTGGCTGAGCTCAAGGTGGAATGGGACGATTTCGAAACCTGTCTCGGCGATGTCCAGCCTTCGGCCCTGCGCGAAATCGCCGTCGAGGTGCCGGACGCGGGCTGGGCCGATGTGGGCGGCCTGGACGCGATCAAGGATGCGCTCGCCGAAGCGGTGCTGTGGCCGGTCCGCCACCGGGCGTTGTTCGCCGAAACCGGCATTCGCCCCTCGCGCGGCGTCCTGCTGTCGGGGCCGCCGGGGACCGGCAAGACGCTGATGGCCCGCGCGCTGGCTGGCGAGAGCGAGGCCAACTTCATTTCCGTCAAGGGTCCGCAATTGCTCAGCATGTGGGTCGGCGAGACCGAGCGCGCCATTCGCGAGGTGTTTCGCAAGGCTCGTCAGGCGGCGCCCACCATCGTCTTCTTCGACGAACTCGACGCGCTCGTTCCCCGCCGCGGCGATGGAGGGGGAAACGACGTGACCGAGCGCGCGGTCGCCCAGTTGCTGACCGAACTCGACGGCATCGAGGAGTTGCGGGGGGTTTTCGTCCTCGCCGCGACCAATCGGCCCGACCGGCTCGACCCCGCGCTGGTGCGACCGGGCCGCTTTGATTCCGTGATCGAATTCAGCCTGCCCGATCGCCGAGAGCGCCTGGAAATCCTGAAAGTTCATACACGCGCCATGCCGCTCGCAAGCGACGTCGTGCTCGAAGAGCTGGCCGATGGCGGCGATGCGATGAGCGGGGCCGAACTGGAGGCGCTTTGCCGGGAAGCGGCGCTGGCGGCCATTCGTGAAAGGGTCGCCGAGGAAACCGATGCGGGATCGCCTTTTCTGCTCGTGACCATGCAGCACTTCCTGTCGGCGCTGCAAGAAAGGAACCGGAGGGTGTCCGCGCAATGAGTGCAACCTGTCTTTACGCGGTCTTGGCGGCGGACGCGCCGATCACGCTGAGCACGGGGGGCGCGGGCCCCCAGGCCCGGGTGATCGTCGAGGACGGCCTTGGGCTCGTGGTCGGCGAGGCTCCGCCCGTCGACCTTCGCAACCTTCCGCGCCAGGAGGCGGTGCACCATCTGCTCGCCCATCAGCGGGTGATCGAGGCCGCCATGGCGCATGCGCCGGTGCTGCCGGTCAAGTTCGGCACCGTCATCGCCGATGCGCGCACGCTGCGGCACCTTCTTGCGCGGGAGGGCGACCTTCTGCGGGCGCGCCTGAAGGCGTTCGCCGACCGCATCCAGATGGAAATCGTCGTCATCTGGGACATCGAACGCGTCTTTAAAGAGATCGGCTCGGAGCCCGATATCGCAGCGCTCAAGGCCGATGCGGCTCCGCAGGAGGGCGAGGCCGCGCGCATCCGGCTCGGACAGGCCGTCAAGCGGCGCCTCGACGAGCGTCGTCGCGCGATCCATGAGACGGTGTTGCGCGCATTGCGGGGCTGCGCCTTGGACAGCGTCGCCAATCCGCTCATGGATGACCGCATGGCGGTCAATCTGGCCATCCTTATCGATCGCGCGCGGACGGAGGATCTGGATACGTGCCTTCAAGCTCTTGACGAGGAGACGCAAGGGGCGCTGACGATCCGTTGCGTCGGGCCTCTGCCGCCCTCCAGCTTCGCCACCGTCGAGGTCGATCTGCCCTGCTATGAAGAGATCGATCGGGCGCGCCGGACGCTGCAATTGGGCCAGCGGGCCGACGCGCGGGAGATCGCCGCGTCCTATCGCCGGCTGGCGCGCGCCGCCCATCCAGACCTGGGTGCCGACCGGGCGGACGGCGCAGCGCGCATGGGCGAGCTTTCCGACGCCTACAAGCTGCTGTCCGCCTATGCGCACAGGCAAGGCGGCGACCCGGCGCGCGCGGCCGACGGGACGCAATGCAGCTTCGATCCCGATGCCGTATCGCGCAGCGTCTTCGTCGACATCGTTCGCCAGGAGCCGCAGGCGCAATCGGCGGCGGCCTGACGGAAAGGCGCGCCATGGGCACCGGACATAACGCTTGCTACGTCTATGGCGTCGCTCGCATCGCCGGCGATGCGCCGCCCGCCGCGCTGCCCGACGAGGGCATCGTTGACCGGGCGCCGGTCGCCCTGCTGCGCGACGGCGATCTGGCCGCGATCGTCAGCCCGGTTCCGGCCGCCCGGTTCAATCACGACGCCCTTGAGGCGGCCCTGCAAGACGATGCCTGGATGCGGGCGCGGATCCTGGCCCATCACACCGTGCTGGACACGCTGGCGCGCGAACTGACGCTGATCGCGTTCAAATTCTGCACGGTCTACGCCCATCGCGACGATGTGTCGGACATGC
>NZ_CFIFWG010000255.1:0-2307 GCF_984466335.1 Roseitalea sp.
GTTTTCGTCGACATCGATCCCGAAACCTATCTGATGGACGTGCGGTCCCTCGAAGCGGCGATCGGCATGATCGAGGCCGAAGGCCGCCTGACGCCGCGCGCCGTCATCGCGGTCGATCTTTTCGGCATGGTGGCCGATTACGGCGCGATCGTGCCGCTGGCGCGCGCCCATGGCCTCAAGGTGATCTCGGACGCCGCGCAGGCGACCGGCGCCGTCAGGGACGGCGCCAGGTGCGGCAGCTTCGGCGATGTGGCGACCACCAGCTTCTATCCGGCCAAGCCGCTCGGCTGCTTCGGCGATGGCGGCGCGGTGATGACCGACGATGACGAACTGGCCGAAGTGATGCGCTCGGTCGCCTTCCACGGCAAGGGCGCGGACCAGTACGACAATGTGCGCATCGGCCTGACCTCGCGGCTCGACACGATCCAGGCCGCGATCCTGAACCTCAAGCTCGACATCCTCGAAGAGGAGATGGAGGCGCGCCAGCGCGTCGCGCTGCGCTATCACGACGGGCTCAAGGATGTCGTCAAGACCGCGTGCAATCCCCAGGGCATGCGTTCGGCCTGGGCGCAATACGCCATCGAAAGCGTCGACCGCGACGCGCTCAGGGCGCATCTGACTGACAAGGACATCCCGTCGGCGATCTATTACCGCAAGCCGCTGCACCGGCAATTGGCCTACCGTGGCTATCGGGTCGCGCCGGGCGGCCTTCCGGTCACCGAGGCCAAGCCCGCGACCATCCTTTGCCTGCCGATGCATCCCTATCTGAGCGCGGCGGACCAGGATCGCGTGATCGGCGAGATCCGCGCTTTCGTCGGCGAGGGCGCGATGCCGGTGGCCGCGGAGTAGAGCGCTTTTTAAAACCCCTGCCTCTCACCCCTACCCCTTAAAACCCCTGCCTCTCACCCCTACCCCTTGAGGGGCTGAATGGAAGGTGGGGGCGTTCTTCCGGGGAATCGGCCGGCCGCCGTGCAACCTATTCCGCCGCCACGACCGTCGGCTTATCGTCCAGCGCGGCCAATTGCCGTTCCACCCGATCGCTCCGCCGCGTGCGATCGATGAAGCCGCCGCCGAGCACGCGGGCGCCCGCTTCTTCCCCCTCATAGAGCACGCACGCCTGGCCCGGCGAGACGCCGGCCTCGCCGCCGGCCAGTTCCACCGTCACCGCCCCGTCCCTGACCGACAGTCGCGCGGGCCTGGGCGGGCGCGTGGAGCGGACGCGCGCCATCAGTTCGACGCCCCCGGCCGGCAGCCGATCGAGCGGCGTGTCGCCGAGCCAGTTGACCTCGCGCAGGGCGATGGCCCGCGTGTCGAGCGCCTCCCTGGGGCCGACGATCACCCGGCGCGTGCGCGCGTCGATCTTGATCACATGGAGCGGCGCGCCGGTGGCGACGCCCAGGCCCTTCCGCTGGCCGATCGTATAATGCAGTATGCCCTCGTGCCGGCCGAGCACGCGCCCGTCCAGATGCACGATCTCGCCGGCCAGCGCCGCGTTCGGCCGCAGCTTGGCGATCACGTCCGCATATCTGCCCTCCGGCACGAAGCATATGTCCTGGCTGTCGGGCTTGCCCGATACGATCAGGCCCATGCGCTCGGCCGCCGCGCGGGTTTCGTCCTTGGTCATGGCGCCGAGCGGAAAGCGCAGGAAATCCACCTGTTCCTGCGTGGTGGCGAACAGGAAATAGCTCTGGTCGCGCCGGGCGTCGGCGGGCCGGCGCAGCGCGCGGCGCGCCCCGTTCGGCCTTGAGAGGATGTAGTGACCGGTTGCCAGGCAGTCGGCGCCCAGATCGCGCGCGGTCCTCAGAAGGTCGGCGAACTTGACCGTCTGGTTGCACGAAACGCAGGGGATCGGCGTTTCGCCGGCGATGTAGCTGTCGGCGAACCGGTCGATCACCGCCTCGCGAAAGCGGCTCTCATAGTCGAGCACATAGTGCGGTACGCCCAGTTCCTCGCACACCCGGCGGGCGTCGTCGATATCCTGCCCCGCGCAGCACGAGCCGGTGCGCCGGACGGCGGCGCCATGGTCGTAAAGCTGTAGCGTGATGCCGATCACCTGATAGCCTTCGGCGTGCAGGAGGCCGGCGACGACGGACGAATCCACGCCGCCCGACATGGCCACGACCACGCGCGTGTCCCCAGGTGGTTTCGCAATGTCCAGCGAATTGAGCATCGGCGTCCTTCCGGCGCCCATATAGGCCATTATGCCCGCGCGCGCCAAGCATGAAGGGCCGCCGATCGCGCGGTGCGCGACAGCCCGCGGCAATTGTCGATTCTTACCAATCCCTTAGCGTCACCTTAGGCGTTTCT
>NZ_CFIFWG010000256.1:0-2297 GCF_984466335.1 Roseitalea sp.
CATGCCGTCGGACACCGCGATCGCGCGCCTGGACGCCTATATGCAGGGCGGCGGCACGATCCTGTTCGACACGCGCGACCAGCTCGCCGGCCCGCTCGGCACCGGCACGACGCCGGAGACCGCGCGCCTGCGCGAAATCCTGCGCGGGCTGAACGTTCCGCCGCTCGAACCCGTCCCGGCGGACCATGTGCTGACCAAGGCGTTCTACATTCTGGACGCCTTTCCGGGCCGCTATGCCGGCTCGCCGCTCTGGGTGGAGGCCGCCCAGGTCGAGGGCGCGCGCGCCGACCGTCCGGTGCGCACCGGCGACGGCGTCACCCCGATCATGATCACCGGCAACGACTTCGCCGCCGCCTGGGCGCTCGACGGGACCGGCCGCCCGCTTTTCCCCATCGCCTCGGGTGACCCGTTGCAGCGTATCCATGCCTTCCGGTCGGGGGTGAACATCATGATGTACATGCTCACCGGCAACTACAAGGCCGACCAGGTCCACGTACCGGCGCTCCTTGAACGGTTGGGACAGTAGATGGAGACCAACGCCCTCTCGCTGATCTTCGAGCCTTTCCTGCCCTGGCCGCTGATCGCGCTCGTCGCGCTCGTCGCATCGGCGCTGGGGACGGCGATCGTCGTGATGGGCCTGCGCGGCGCATGGCTGCGCGCGCTGGCCGCCGCCTGCCTGGTGCTGGCGCTCGCCAACCCGGTGATCCTCGACGAGGAGCGCGCCGCCCTTCCGACCACCGTCGCCATGGTGCTCGACACCAGCCAGAGCCAGCGGCTGGGCGACCGGCTCGACCAGATGGACCGGGCCGCGGCCGAACTCGAACGTGCCTTCGAGCGCTTTGCACAGTTCGACCTGCGCATCGTCGAGACCGGCGCGGCGGCGACGGGCGCGAACACCGAGACACGCATGTTCGAGGCGTTGCGCTCGGCGCTGCGCGACGTGCCGCCGGCCAGGGTCGGCGGCGCGGTGATGATCACCGACGGGCAGATCCACGACCTGCCCGACACGCTGGCCGAACTGGGGTTCGATGCCCCCTTGCACGGGCTGATCACCGGCACGGAGGACGAGTTCGACCGCAAGATCGAGCTGGTCGAGGCGCCCCGTTTCGCCATCGTCGGCACGCCGGTCGAACTCGGCTACCGGGTCATCGACCAGGGTGCGATGCCGGCGGCCGGCAATGGCGTCGACGTCGCGCTTTTCGTGAACGGCGAGGCCCGTGCCACGGCGCGGGCCGTTCCCGGCCAGACCTATCCGATCGAGATCGAGCTTGACCGGGGCGGCGCCAACATCGTGGAACTGCGCGTCGCCGAACGCGACGGCGAACTGACAGGCAGCAACAACCGCGCCGTCATGCGCATCGAGGGCATCCGCGAGAATTTGCGCGTGCTGCTGGTCTCCGGCGAACCCCATTCGGGCGAGCGCACCTGGCGCAACCTGCTCAAGTCAGACGCGGCCGTCGACCTCGTCCACTTCACCATTCTGCGCCCGCCCGAAAAGCAGGATGGCACGCCGATCAACGAACTGTCGCTGATCGCCTTTCCCACGCGCGAACTGTTCGTGGAACGGATCGACGATTTCGACCTGATCATCTTCGACCGCTACCAGAACCGCAACGTGCTGCCGACGCTCTACTACGACTTCATCGCCGAATATGTGCGGGCCGGCGGCGCGCTGCTGGTCGCCTCCGGCCCCGAATATGCCGGCACCAACTCGGTGGCCCGGACACCGCTGGCCAGCGCCCTGCCCGCCATGCCCACCGGCGAGGTCGAGCGCGCCGGCTTCCATCCGCGCCTGACCGGCGCGGGCGACCGCCATCCCGTGACCCGCGATCTGGAAGGGGCCGGCAGCGAGCCGCCGCGATGGGGGCGCTGGTTCCGCACGATCGGCGTCACCGATATCGAGGGCACCACCGTGATGCGGGGCGACGGCGAGGCGCCGCTTCTGGTGCTGAACCATTATGGCGAGGGCCGCGTCGGGCTGATGCTGTCCGACCATGGCTGGCTGTGGGCGCGCGGGTTCGAGGGCGGCGGCCCCCATGTGGGCCTTTACCGCCGCCTCGCCCACTGGCTGATGAAGGAGCCCGAACTGGAGGAGGAGGCGCTGACCGCCACCGCACAGGGCGACGTGCTGACGATCCGCCGCCAGACCATGGCCGAAACGGTCGGCCCGGTCACCGTGACGACGCCTTCGGGCGAGACGCTTACGCTCGACCTGACCGAGCGGGCGCCGGGCCGGTTCGAGGCCGAGCTTGAGACCGACGAGGTCGGCCTGTTCGGCCTGGTCAATGGCGAAGATC
>NZ_CFIFWG010000257.1:0-2240 GCF_984466335.1 Roseitalea sp.
GCTTGTCGGCATCGCGCGGGGGCCGGCGCGGCGCCAGCCGAACGTGCGCGCCACGGTGCAGGAAGTCCATGACGGGATGGAGGCGGTCAGCCAGAACCGCTGGCCCTCGCTTGCGGCCGATGTGGGCGAGGTCAATGACTGGATGTCGCCGGTGTTCGCTGCCGGCTTCTATTACAAGACATTCATGTGGCCGAAAAAGGCCTGGGACACGGTCTACGAACCGGTGATCCGCCGCGCGGCCGGTCTGGGCGTCGCCCCCGACCAGCCCGATCCGGACCGCTATGCGGCGTGCTATGCCCATTGCGACGTTCTGGTCTGCGGAGGCGGCGCGGCCGGCCTGAGCGCGGCGCTGGCGGCCGCCGAAGGCGGCGCCTCGGTGATCGTGTGCGACGAGCGGGCGACATTGGGCGGCGCGCTGGCCTTCGAGGCCGAGGCGCGGATCGACGGCCGGGCCGGGTTCGACTGGGCGGCCGAAGCGGCGGCCCGGCTGTCGGCCATGGACAATGTGCGCGTGCTGCCGCGCACGACCGCCTTCGGATATTATGCGCAGAACTTCGTCGCGCTCGCCGAACGGCTGACCGACCATCTGGCCGCGCCCGATCCCGGCGCGGCGCGCGAAAGGCTGTGGCAGGTGCGCGCCCGGCGCGTCGTCATCGCCACCGGCGCCATCGAGCGGCACATGGTGTTCGCCAACAATGACCGGCCGGGCATCATGCTGGCCTCGGCGGCGCGCGCCTATCTGAACCATTACGGCGTGCGCATCGGCAATCTGGTGGGCGTCTATACGGCCAATGACTGCGCCTATGCGGCCGCCTTCGAACTCAAGCGCGCCGGCGCCGACATTCCGGTCATCGCCGACATGCGCGAAACGGTCGACCCGGCGCTGCTCGAACAGGCCGACGCGCTCGGCATCCGCGTTCTGACCCATCACGCGGTGACCGCCGCCGGCGGCAAGCTGCGGGTTTCCTCGATCGTGGTGCGGCCGTGCGCGGGGGGCAACCGCCAGGTGATCCCGGTCGATGCGCTGATCATGTCGGCGGGGTGGACGCCCTCGGTGCACCTGTTCTCGCAATCGCGCGGCACGCTGCGCTTCGATGCCGAAAGTCAGCGCTTCCTGCCCGGCGAACATGCGCAGGACTGTGCCTGCATCGGAGCCTGCAACGGCGCCGACACCCTTGCGGCGACCGTCAAGGGGGGGCTTGCGGCGGGCGCGGCGGCGGCGAAGGCGGCCCGGCCCAAATCCAGGCGCAAGACGATCGCGATCGGCGCCGAAAGCAACGGCTCCTGGGCCGGCGCCATGCTCGGCGCGGGGCCGAACCCGGAAGCGGGCAAGGTGGTGAAAGCCTTCGTCGACTTCCAGAACGACGTCACCGAAAAGGACATCCGGCTTGCCGTGCGCGAGGGCTTTCATTCGATCGAGCATGTCAAGCGTTTCACCACCAGCGGCATGGCGACCGACCAGGGCAAACTGTCGAACATGCATGGCCTCGCCATCGCCGCCGAGGCGCTCGGCAGGCCGATCCCCGAGGTGGGGCTGACCACGTTCCGGTCGCCCTATACGCCGGTCACCTTCGGGACCCTTGTCGGCCAGGGCCGGGGCGCGCTGTTCGATCCGACCCGCCGCACGCCGATGCACGAGAGCCATGCGGCGCTGGGCGCGGTGTTCGAGGATGTCGGCCAGTGGAAGCGGCCCTGGTACTATCCGCGCGCCGGCGAGGACATGGCTGCGGCGGTCAACCGCGAATGCGTCACCGTGCGCCGGTCGGCCGGCCTGTTCGACGCCTCGACGCTCGGCAAGATCGAGGTGGTCGGGCCGGACGCGGCCGCGTTCATGAACCTGCTCTACACCAACCCGTTCCTCAAGCTCGGCGTGGGGCGGCTGCGCTACGGCATCATGTGCCGCGAGGACGGTTTCATCTATGACGATGGCGTCGTCGGGCGGATCGCCGACGACCGGTTCCATGTGACGACGACGACGGGTGGCGCGCCGCGCGTTCTCCACCATATGGAAGACTATCTTCAGACCGAGTTCCCGCATCTGAAGGTCTGGCTGACCTCGACCTCCGAGCAATGGGCGGTGATCGCCTTGCAGGGGCCCAAGGCGGCCGGGCTTCTTGCGCCCTTCGTCGACGGCATGGATCTGTCGGCCGACGCGATGCCCTTCATGAGCATGCGCGAAGGCACGTTCGCGGGCGTGCCGATGCGGCTGTTCCGCATGTCGTTCGCCGGCGAGGACGGGT
>NZ_CFIFWG010000258.1:0-2026 GCF_984466335.1 Roseitalea sp.
GGCAACGCACGGGCCGCATCGCCGCCGCGCCCGGCACCGACCTTGAAAGAGGGGCCTGAAGGGCTGCCGACACGCACACCAGCATCGAACAATCGGGCCGTGCCATGCTCAGCGCAGTCATCTTCGTCGTCTTTCCCTTCGCGATGATTCATGCGGCGCTGTCCGACTTTTTCACCATGACGATCGCCAATCGCGTCTCGCTTCTGCTGATCGTCACATTCCTTGCCGTCGCGCCGTTCATCGGCCTGACCTGGCCCGGATTCGCCCTGCATCTGGCCGCCTTCGCGCTGGTCCTGGCGGCGACGTTCGGCCTGTTCGCCGTCGGCGTCATGGGCGGCGGCGACGCCAAGCTCATGGCCTCGACCGCGCTGTGGTTCGGCATCGGTCCGGCACTGATGCACTATCTGCTCCTTGCGACGGTGGCGGGCGGGGTGCTGACGCTCTTTTTGATGGTTGTCCGCAAGTCGCCGCTGGCGACCGTCGCCGGCCAGGTGCGGGCCCTGCGCCGCATCGTCGACGAGAAGGACGTTCCCTACGGGATCGCCCTGGCCATTGGCGGCCTTGCCACGTTCAACCAGTCGCCGGCCATGGTCTGGGCCGTTGCCCAAGTCTAGGCTCAGGCAAGTCTAGGCTCGGGCAAGTCTAGGCTCAGGCCCGAGCCTGGGCGCCCCCACGCCGCGTTTACAAGCCGTTAAGCAAGACGCTGCAAGGATCGTTAACCATAAGTACACCATTGCGCGCCGAATATGGTCCCGGTGGCGGAAGGATCCGCCGGCAAACCGGGTGTGCCCATGTCGATGCGTATCGTTATTCTGGTTATCGCGATCGTGGCGGCCGGTGCGGCCGGCTTCCTGGCCATGAACATGATGGGGCCGCGCGCACCTTCCCAGCCGGTCGCGGTGGTGCCCGCCGCGCCGGCAATCGCGCTTGACGAGGTCCTGATCGCGACCGAGACACTGACCACCGGCGCGCGCGTCGAGCGGCGCATGCGCTGGCAGAAATGGCCGACCGACGCCGTCGCTCCCGACTTCATCACCCGCCAAAGCCGCCCCGAGGCGATCGCCGAACTGTCCGAATCGGTCGTCCGCTCCACGATCGCGCAGGGCGAGCCGATCCGCACGATCAAGCTGCTGGGCGCCGACCAGAGCTTCATGTCCTCGATCCTGCCGTCCGGCAAGCGCGCCGTCGCAACCGAGATCGCCGCCGATACGTCGGCGGGCGGCTTCATCCTGCCCGACGATTATGTCGACGTGATCATGGTCTCGCGCGGCGTCGCCGGCGGCTTCGAGACCGAAACGATCCTGAACAACATCCGCGTGCTCGCCATCGACCAGACGATCCGCGAGGACGAGCAAGGCCGGCTGGTTCAGGTCGGCCAGACCGCGACGCTCGAACTGACGCCGCGCCAGGCCGAGATCATCACGGTGGCGCGCCAGATGGCGGACCGGCTGACACTGTCGCTGCGCTCGGTCAAGGACGTCAATCCCGAAGACGCCGGCAGGGCCGCCGAGCACCTGGTCGGCGGCGGTCCGGGCGGCACGATCACCATCATCAAGGGCGGGCAGAGGAGCACGGCGGCACAATGACACTTGCGACCGGCAACGCAGCCCGCGCCGCGCCCGGCGGCGCTCCTTCCAAACCGATCCACGGGCAGGGGACCGTGGCCCCCGCCGCTCTCAGGGGCTTGGTGGCGCTCGTCGCGGCGGCCGCCTTGCTGGCCGTCTCGCCGGCCGCGCCGGTGCCGGCGGACGCCATGCGGGCGCATGCGCAAAGCGTGGTCGAGGTCGGCCGGGACGGCTCTGGCAGCGAGCGGATCGTGCTGGGGCTCGACAAGTCGCTCGTCATCGACCTTCCGGCAGACGCGCACGACATCCTGGTCGCCAACCCTGAAGTGGCCGACGCGGTCAGCCGCACCGCGCAGCGGATCTACCTGTTCGGCAAGAAGGTCGGCACGACGAACATCTTCGTCTTCGACCAGAACGGCGATCAGCTCGTCAGCCTCGATCTGCGGGTCGAGCGCGACGTG
>NZ_CFIFWG010000259.1:0-1856 GCF_984466335.1 Roseitalea sp.
TTTCGACTGGCTGGGCGGCGTGCTGCGCGGCGATCTGGGCCGGTCCATCTTCACGGACCTGCCGATCGCCGGGGAATTCGCGCGCCGCCTGCCGGTCACGCTGTCGCTGGCCGTCTCGGCGGTGATCCTGGCGGTTGCCCTCGGCGTGCCGCTGGGCATGGCGATGGGCTATTGGCGTAATCGCCCCTTCGATCATGTGGGCCGCTTCATGGCCCTGACGCTTTTGTCGGTGCCCGGCTTCTGGCTGGCGCTGATGTTGATCCTCGTCTTTTCCGAAACGCTGCGCTGGCTTCCGACCAGCGGGCCGGGCGGCTGGCGGCACATGGTGCTGCCGTCGGCGGTGCTGGCCACGGGCATGGCGGCCGTGCTGATGCGCCTTGGCCGCGCCGTCATGCTTGAAGCGATGAGCGAGCCCCATATTATCGCCGCGCGCGGACGCGGGCTGAGCGAAGCGCGCATCGTCGCCGGCCACGCGCTCAAGAACATGGCCGCTCCGCTGATCACCGTCACGGGTACTTATTTCGGCGGCATTGTGGGCGGGTCTGTGATCGTCGAGGTGATCTTCGCGCTGCCCGGCATCGGCCAATATGCCGTCGAGGGAATCTTCCGCCGAGATTATCCGGTCATCCAGGGCTATGTGCTGTTCACGGCCGCGATCTTCGTCCTGTTCAACCTGGCCGCCGATCTGGCCTGCCTGCTGATCAATCCGCAAGTGCGCCTGGGCGCAAGGGCGGTCGCATGAGGACCATCGCCGCCACATCGCTTGGCCTGATCGCCGCGGCCTGCCTTTCGGCGCCGCTGATCGCCCCCCACGCGCCGGACGCCATCGACATGGCCAACCGTCTGGCCGCGCCCTCGGGCGACCATCCGCTCGGCACCGATCATCTGGGGCGCGATCTGCTCTCGCGCCTTGTCTGGGGCGGACGCAGCACCATCCTCCTGGCCCTCGTCACGACCGTGGCGACGCTTGTCGTCGGGCTGGTCATGGGCGCCGTGTCGGGCTATTTCGGCGGGCTCGCCGACGATGCCATCGAAGGGTTCGTGCTCCTGTTTCAGGGCTTGCCCGGCCTTTCCTTCATGCTGGCCATCGCCGGCACGCTCGGCCCCGGCGCGACCAGCATCCTCATCGCCGTCGTCATCACCTCATGGGCGGACTTCTCGCGCGTCGTCCGTGCCGAGACCTTGCGCCTGCGCGAGGCGCAATGGGTCGAGACGCTGCGTTCGCTGGGCGCGGGCCATGGCAGGATCATCGCCCTGCACATCGTGCCCAACCTGATCGGGCCGGTCGTTGTCCTGTTCACGCTCAGGCTGGGGCGCATCATCCTGGCCATCGCGGCGTTGAGCTTTCTCGGCCTCGGCCTTCAGCCGCCCGCCGCCGAATGGGGCGTGATGATCAGCGATGCGCGCGCTTATCATCGCGCCGCCCCGCTCGTGATGATCGCGCCTGGCCTGTGCATCGTTGCGGTCGTGCTGTGCGTGAACCTTCTGGGCGATGATCTGCGCGACCGGCTCGATGCGCGGCTGGAAAGGCCGGCGCTGCCATGAGCCTGCTTGCGGTCGACGGCCTGACCGTCACCTTCCCCACGCCCACCGGTCCGCTGGCGGCCGTCGACGGCGTCTCGCTTGCCCTCGAACCGGGCGAAATCGTCGGGTTGGTGGGCGAGAGCGGCAGCGGCAAGTCGGTTCTGGGCATGGCGATCATGCGCCTTTTGCCCGGCAATGCGCGCATCGGCGGACGCATCGCGCTGGAACGGCGCGACCTGCTCGCCCTGCCCGAGAGCGCGATGCGCGCCTTGCGCGGCGGGCGAATCGGGTTGATTCCGCAAAATCCCGCCGCATCGCTCAATCCGGTGCTG